>NZ_CAOKTW010000002.1:300000-514760 GCF_948472335.1 Streptococcus bouchesdurhonensis
CAAAGGAAGACGATCCTAAGTTGGCCTTGGTAGTGGATATGCGTAGCCGTTCTTTCTTCTCGGAGATTCAAACTGTTTTGGATGAGTTGGAAAACAAGGAAGAACTGGACTTTAAAATTCTCTTTTTGGATGCAGCTGATAAGGAATTGGTCGCGCGTTACAAGGAAACCAGACGGAGTCACCCACTAGCTGCAGATGGTCGGATTTTGGATGGAATCAAGCTGGAACGTGAGCTCTTGGCGCCTTTGAAAAATATGAGCCAAAATGTGGTGGATACAACTGAACTCACTCCTCGTGAGCTACGTAAAACCATTGCAGAGCAGTTTTCAGATCAAGAACAAGCCCAGTCTTTCCGTATCGAAGTCATGTCTTTCGGCTTTAAATATGGAATCCCAATTGATGCAGACTTGGTTTTTGATGTGCGCTTTTTGCCAAATCCCTACTACCTTCCAGAGCTGAGAAACCAAACGGGTGTGGATGAACCTGTTTATGACTATGTCATGAATCATCCTGAGTCAGAAGATTTTTATCAGCATTTATTGGCCTTGATTGAGCCGATTTTGCCAAGTTACCAAAAGGAAGGGAAGTCTGTTTTGACCATTGCCATGGGTTGTACAGGTGGACAACACCGTAGTGTGGCCTTTGCTAAACGCTTGGCGCAGGACTTATCCAAGAATTGGCCTGTTAATGAAGGGCATCGCGACAAAGACCGGAGAAAGGAAACGGTAAACCGTTCATGAGAAAACCAAAGATAACGGTGATTGGTGGAGGTACTGGGATCCCCGTCATTCTTAAAAGTCTGCGTGAAAAAGATGTGGAAATCGCTGCTATCGTAACGGTGGCGGATGATGGTGGTTCATCAGGTGAACTCCGAAAAAATATGCAGCAATTGACACCGCCAGGTGATCTTCGTAATGTCCTTGTGGCCATGTCGGATATGCCTAAGTTTTATGAGAAAGTCTTTCAGTATCGCTTTTCCGAGGATGCCGGAGCCTTTGCTGGCCATCCATTGGGCAATCTCATTATTGCAGGTCTGTCAGAAATGCAGGGTTCGACCTATAATGCCATGCAGTTATTGAGCAAGTTTTTCCATACAACTGGGAAGATTTATCCTTCCAGCGACCATCCTTTGACCTTGCATGCAGTCTTTCAAGATGGGACAGAAGTGGCTGGAGAGAGTCATATCGCAGACCATCCAGGCATGATTGACCATGTCTATGTAACCAATACCTTCAACGATGATACACCTCTGGCCAGCCGTCGAGTAGTCCAGACCATTCTTGAAAGTGACATGATTGTCCTCGGACCTGGTTCTCTCTTTACCTCTATTTTGCCCAATATCGTGATTAAGGAAATCGGGCAGGCGCTTTTGGAAACCAAGGCAGAAATCGCCTATGTCTGCAATATTATGACCCAACGTGGGGAGACAGAACACTTTACAGATAGTGATCACGTGGAAGTCTTGCATCGTCACCTTAGCCGACCTTTTATCGATACGGTCTTGGTGAATATCGAAAAAGTGCCTCAAGAATACATGAATTCCAATCGCTTTGATGAATACTTGGTCCAGGTGGAACATGATTTTGCTGGTCTTTGTAAGCAAGTTCCGCGCGTGATTTCATCCAACTTCCTTCGTCTGGAAAATGGCGGTGCCTTCCACGATGGAGATTTGATTGTGGATGAGTTGATGCGGATTATACAGGTGAGAAAATGAGTTTCACAGTAGCAGTAAAAGAAGAAATCCTAGGTCAACACCATCTGAGCCGGTATGAATTATCTGCCATTATCAAAATGTCTGGTAGCATCGGTCTCTCGACTTCGGGCTTGACTTTGTCAGTTGTGACAGAAAATGCCAAACTGGCCCGTCACCTCTATGAGTCCTTTCTCCATTTCTATGAAATCAAATCGGAAATTCGTCACCACCAACGGAGCAATCTTCGCAAGAATCGGGTCTATACCGTTTTTACAGATGAAAAGGTGCAGGATTTGTTAAGTGATTTGCACTTGGCAGACTCTTTCTTTGACCTGGAAACAGGTATTGATGAGGCGATTTTATCGGATGAGGAAGCAGGTCGTGCTTATCTTTGTGGTGCTTTCTTGGCAAATGGAAGTATTCGTGACCCTGAATCAGGTAAGTACCAGTTGGAAATCAGTTCTGTTTATCTGGACCACGCGCAAGGAATTGCCTCCCTTCTCCAACAGTTTTTACTGGATGCCAAGGTGCTTGAGCGCAAGAAGGGGGCTGTGACCTATCTCCAGCGAGCAGAAGACATTATGGACTTCTTGATAGTAATCGGAGCCATGCAGGCACGGGATGATTTTGAGCGGGTTAAGATTTTGCGAGAAACCCGTAACGACCTCAATCGGGCTAATAATGCCGAGACAGCTAATATCGCTCGGACAGTTTCTGCCAGCATGAAGACCATTAACAATATCAGTAAAATAAAAGATATTATGGGCTTAGAAAATCTGCCAGTGGATTTGCAGGAAGTAGCGCAGTTGCGGATTCAGCACCCAGACTACTCTATCCAGCAGTTAGCAGATAGCCTCAGCAATCCCCTTACAAAAAGTGGTGTCAATCACAGACTCAGAAAAATCAATAAGATAGCCGATGAATTATAACGATATAAAGCAACCCCTTGAATTATCAATATCTTCAAGGGGTTTTGTTGTGTTGTGAAATCAAAAAGGGGCAAAAAAGGGGCAGAATTAAAAAATAGTATCTAATTTATTGACCAGTTTATCCTCCATATCCTCAGTAGTATGAGAATAGATTTCCAAAGTCATCTTTGCATTTGAGTGTCCAACTCGATCCATTATTGATTTTATTGGAAGGCCAGACTCTGCTAAAAACGAAATATGAGAATGCCTAAAAATATGGCTAGATAAGTTTTTTTCTATTTTAGCCTGTTTTCCATATTTTTTTAATATCTGTATGAAGCAAGCTATTGTTGTAGGTTGATTCCATTTTTCAAAACAGAAAATATAATCATCGCTTGACAATGGCTGGAAACGTTCGCTAAGTCGTACTATTTGTCTTTGGATAGCTTCTATGACACTCTCTGATACTTTGATTGTCCGTATTGAATTTGTAGTCTTTGGTAGCGTCTTGATTTTGTTTACTGAATCAAAATTACCTGTGATCTCAATTTTGTTGTTTTCAAAGTCTATATTCTTCAGTTGTAAGGCAGTTAACTCACCATATCTCATACCAGTTAATGCCAGCACAAGAACCATGTCAGCGTACTTTTGGTGATATTCTCGACGATTAAGGACATCGATAAGCGCTTTTATTTCTTGCATGGTGAGAAAGTTGTTACGCTTTTTTTCCAGTTCTTCTAAAGTCTTTGGTTTTTGAGGAATCGTAGTATAATCGACCTCGTTGTTTTCAATGTAAGAGTATTGAACAGCGTAATTAAAGATACCTCTGAGCCTATGCCGTACTTTTTTAGCTGTAATATATCCGTTGCTTTCAATAATTTTTTCAATAGCCTCTTGAAGAAAACGCCTGTCAAGATTAGCAAGTATGGTATCGGATGGTATGATTTCCTTCATCTTCTTATCAACTGATTTACAATTATGTTTTGTTGATTCCTTTACTGTTTGCGCCCATGATTTATAGAAAAGGTTATAGATTTCTTCAAATGTAATGCTTTCTACTTGTTTTGTGCTGAGTTTTTTATTTATCTTCTCTTGCAACAAGATAGCAGCTTGATTTCTTGCCTGGGGAGTTTTCTTCTCCATCGTGACTGAAACTTTTTTTAATTTCTCAGTATATGGATCTTTATATCGCTCAAAAAATTTGTATTTTCCGTTGGGAAGTTCTTCCATCCACATTGTATTTACCTCACTTTTTTGATAAAATGGGTATAGTAAAGAGGGCTTTTAATGCCTTTTACTATACTGGATATCCTCACACTCAGAGTCGCCAAACTTTGCGAGTGTGGGGATTTTTTTGAGTTGTTTCCAAAATGGAAACAGTTGGCAGCTCGTCAGATAATAAAATAAGGTGTACCTCTTAGAAGTACACCAGACGATTTTATCCTTGACGAACAAGGCTTTTTTACATTCTTAGTGTATTTCTTTTTTTAATTTCTGTCAAACGTCAACTTATTTTAACGACTTATGTTTACTAGAATATGAAAAGAAAAGTAGTCGTATCAAATACGGCTACCATCACGTTATGGATCTAAAATCCAAACCTAAACTTTATGGAGCTAAACTCCTGATAGCTGTATTGTAATATAATTTTCAAAAAATATCAATTTTGCACAATAGACCTATGGGATGAGGTTGCTATTGGCGAATATGGGGGTGTTTTTGTTTATTTCAAGTATTTATAACTCAAAAAGGGAAGTAACAATTAAGCTACTTCCCTGGAGCGCAAAGGCTCAAAGTTTAAAAATATGAGGGTAAACCTCTAAGTAACCTAATTATAGAGTAAACTTTTATAAATGTCAATTTTTTAAGTACAATTCTTTTAATTTTTCGTCAATTCTATCTAAAGTTTCGTCACTAACCTTGATTTTTCCGCAAGGATCCAGTTCGTTTATGTAAATAATTCTGTCTTTACTAATCGTTTTTATCTGATCACATTTTGCGTAGGAAATTTTATTAAATCGTTGATAATGGTTAACAAGATCTTTTAATTTTCTATTAGTGTTTTCCACTTTTTCCATCCCTGCACCGTTGTCATAGATTTCTTTAGCTGATTCTGAATTGTAAGCATCTCCGTATTGAATCAAAAATTCCTGATATATTTCTTCTGCACTCCCTAAATCAAAAGGAGTAATTTCTGTAAGTGCATAGTGAATGATCGAAAAATAATCAAAACCAATTTTGTCAAGAATAGGTAATAAGAATCTTTTGGATTTTTGCTGTATAACTTCGTCAATCATAACAGAAAACTTTTTTTCTTTTGAACTAATTGGAAGTACCGTCAGATTCCTTGATTTTGGAGAATCATTTTTATTTAGGACAATAGCCCAATGATTATTTGATAATTCTCCGCCTATATTTACACCGAACTCTACGAATATCAGAGAGCCACGACTGAATTTCCAATATTTTCTTTTTTGAGTCTTAGCTTCAAATAAGAACTGTTCAGATTGTCTTTTAACTGCTGGTGCAAGAAATCGGTATTTAGAAGATGTATGTTTTGCTTTACCAAGTTTATAGAGTTTTTCAACTTCTATGTAGTTTTGTTTGGTTTGTTCAAAATATGGATTTTCTTTGTTCATTTTATTCCCCTCTATACACCCCGATAACTGCATAAATCTTGATGTGTGTGTCTTCGGCTGGTGGGAAGTCTAGGGTGATGTCTTCGTACTTGTCATTGAGTGATACGAGGCGTAAGCGTCCGTTTTCGGTATAGATCTTTTTGAAGTAAGAACGGTCTCCGTATGCGATAACTGCTAGGTCTCCGTTATAGGTGGTCAGTCCTTTGTCTACTAAATAGAGAATATCTCCGTCTTGGTAGTCAGGCTGCATGGAGTCTCCGCTGACCTTAGTCGCAATATCGTGATGTGGTGGTTGCTCGTCGACCTCTATAATCTCTCTGTCTGTATCGTCGTACCCAAATCCATAGTTAAATCCAGAAGCCGCTGCCGTCTCAGATACAACCTCAACTTGGTACAAGCTGATAACTTCCGATACTTCGTTTACCTTCGTTTCTTCTTCGTTTTTCTGCTCGTTCAGTTGCCTCTCGGCATAGGTCAGGACTTTGCCCTGCCTAGGTGGTTCTAGTTGGTCGTAGATGGTTTGGATTGGGGAAGTGGTAGGGGGAGTATCTTTTTGGATAGGAGGAAATAGGTCATCAATAGAAACATTAAAAGCATTTGCTAAATCAAACATTGTGTTTTTCTTAGGAGTTCTAAAACCTTTTTCATAATTGGCAATAGTTGTGTCGCCAATATTAACTAACTTAGCCAATTCCTTTTGAGTTAGACCTCGCAATAATCTAAACTCTTTAATTTTTGCACCAATATAAATAGCTAATTCTGTATCTGTCATATTATCCTCCTTTTCATCTATAAAAAGTATAACAAAAAATTCACGTAAAGAAAAGTTTTTTTGCTTTTTTTCAAAAAAACTATTGACACTTCACGAAAAGTGAAGTATAATATAATCAAGCTTAAGGAAAAGGAGGTAAGGCGAATGATGGAACACATCATAAAAAGCCTAGCAACCAAGGACACCACAACCGTCATCTTGGTACTAGGCTTAATCAACGAAGCTCGTCTTTGGCATAAGCAGTACTTAGCTTACAAGCTCAAAGACAAAGAGCTTAAGAAAAAGTAGAGAAAGGGGCAATGCCCCAACCTCTACTTGATAGTGTACCATCATTTGCCGTGAAAAGCAATGGATGAAAATGTTGGCTTGATAATCCTAGCAGGATTTGTGATTGTATCTTTCACTATTCGTAAGATAGTGGAATACCGATGTGATAAAAAAGATAAGGAGTAGGGAAATGCCGGAACAAAAAGAAAAATACCACGACAGACGTGGTAGACCTGATGGGTTGACGGTTGAAAAAGTTATCCACCTTTCAATTTTGAGAGGAGAAGGAACTGAAGCGGATAGCATTCGAGTCGTCGAGCAGTATTACAATATGGACGGCATTCTAATATTTGAGTTAGACCCGTGCTCTCCACATTATCAAGAATTTTTAGGTTTGCGTTGATCTTGTTTATCTTTGTCCAAATCTAAAATATCTTGTAGTAATTGCTCGTTGTCATGACGCTCGATATACCATTTTTGCATAAGTAATTCTATAAACTTCAGCAACTTGTGAGCCTCATTCGGTTCAATATCCACTATAAGATTTACATCTTTTTCTGGATGGGCACCAATGTTTCCAAGTTTTCGTAGAGCATCGAGTACATTTTTAGTGCTTGGGTCAACAGACTCCTTTAAAGCATCTATCTCATCTATTAATCTTGCTTTAGAAATTCCCCAAAAATCTCTAATCATTCCTTGTAGACAACGTCTAGAGAGGGTAGCAGAAGCTTTGGGGCTGAGATTTAAGATAGCGTGAGCTTCTTCATAATCACTTCTGATAGCCTGAGGGATGTAGTCTGGATAGACTTTTGCGAGTGAAATAGGGTTGAAGTGCATAATACGATTTGGAAATTGACTACCAACGCCCACGATGTCGACTGAAACTTTATGACAGTTTGGACATTTCATTGTTTGTATTGTTATTTTGTCGTTCATATTTTCCTCAACCCTAATATGTGAACGACGCATCAAAAAGTAGTGTTCGTCTTCTCGGAATGTATCGTAGTGCTTTGGAACAGGGAAGCCGCAGAATAAGCAGAATAGTTGATTAGAATCCATAAGATTTCTCCAATCATTTTTATTTTGATTATACCACATTTGAAAGGGGGTGAGGAAATGAGACCAAGACGATATCCGTATAAACAAAAACCACTCTTTCCTTCGACAAAAAGAGTGGAGAAAGCAATCAGCGAGCTAGAAGCGCTGAAAGAGCACTATCTTAGCTTGCCTGATGAGTTGAGACCTAGAGCAAAAGCGCTAGTTGGCGAACAATCATACTACGTTACTGATTATGATCTTGAGATTGTTGCATTCGAGCCAAGACTTCGTTTTCGTGAGTTGCTAACATTTTTCGAACAATGTCCTTAACTTCACGGACTTTTACTGGCTCGAAAGTATGATTATCATCACGAACTAGCTCGATAAGTTCATCAATCATTGCATCAATAAAAGGGTTATACGTCATAACATCACCTCCTTTCTGACTACATTATAGCAGATAAGGAATGGGTTGAGAAAAAGATAAGGAGGACAACATAGTGAACGGAATAGGACTAATCATAGTAACAATCGTAAATGTAGTTTGTGCTGTCATAAATCTATTTTGTTTTATTAAAGACAGGATGGATTGACTTGGATTTGAGAAGAAAATGGATTTGTCTGTTTGTCTTGATTTTGATAGTATGCGGAGGCTCGTTTAGGTAGTATGACAACTTATGGAATGAGTATGGATTTAATTCTATTTCATCTTCAAACGGTTCAGAGTACCAATCTATATTAAAAAAAGTCTGCGTGCTACTAATCAAACCAAATGGATCAGATTTCTTCTCAGGAAGAGTAGTGGATGGATTAAATCCGTTGTCAAAAATTTCTTTTCCATTTCTGTCAAACAGTTGGACATTTTTGATTACGACATTTGAGTTGGATTGGTTAGACAAAACAAAACTGTATTGATAGCAAGAGTATTCGTTCATTCTCTTTTTACGGAATTTAGAAATACTTAATTTCACTCTATTGACTTTCAAAGAGTAAATCAAGCTAACAACACCAGTAATCGCACCAATCCAAGCAGCAGAAACATTCAAAATATCAATCAAACTAAACATCAGAATTACCTCGTTTTTGATTTCATTATATCACAAAACACGAGGTCAACTATTAACACAAGGGGGGTGAGTGCGTGCAAATATATTTGTACAAGTTGAGAAAAGAGAATAATATTTCTCAAAAGGATATGGCAAAAATCATAGGAAAAAGTACAACAACTTATCGTGATAAAGAACTGGGTAAACAAGACTTTAAATTAAGCGAGATGTTTTTAATCGCCAATTATTTTAATAAAGATATTGGCGATATATTTACACCATCTACTTCACGAAAAGTGAAGCAAGGAGAGGTTGAGTGAAGATAAGCGAAGTAAAAAACAATGCTTTTTATCAGATGCCTCAGTGGCTTTATGAACCACCTTATAATGTACTGAGCGACAAAGCGAAGCAGATATATATGTTTCTCTTCGACAGGCGGACGTTATCAATTCAAAATAAATGGTTTGACGAAAAAGGGGATGTATTTGTTTACTTTACAAACGAGCAACTTATGGAAAAGCTTAATTGCAGTAACAAACCTATTGTCCAAGCAAAGAAAGAATTACATGAAATCGGGTTGCTTAGGGAAGTAAGACAAGGGGTTAACAAACCCAATCGTCTATATATTTCTGGAAGTGTAGAAAGTACACGTCAAGAAGTGTCAAAAGTACACGGAGGAAGTGTAGAAAGTACACGTCAAGAAGTGTCAAAAGTACACACAATCAAGACTGATAATATCAATACTAATTTACCAAGACTGAGTGAACCAGATGGTGCTGGTGCTAATAATCTATATAGTATAGAGGACGCACCCGAAAATGACTTGGGGATTGTTCACGATTGGATTTTTTCAGAGTTTGGCAGATACCCAACACCGTTTGAGATTGAGGATTTGAAATACTTCTTGCAAGACCATAGTAAAGAGGTTATCAAGTTAGCAATCAAGGAATGTGTGGGCAATGGTAAACCTTACTTTAAGTATCTTGAGAGTATTTTGAGAGACTGGAAACAGAAAGGTCTAGTGACTGCTGAGTTGGTAGAGAATAGACAGAGACCGAAGCGGTCAAGTGGGAAGCCAAGCAGTGAGTTAAGATTGTCAGACGACGGCTACAACCCACGACTGGGATTCTAGGAGGGTGCTATGCGAGCAGTATCAAGAGATGAATTGCAGGGTAGATTTTTACAGATTGAAACCTTGAATACCCAATGCCCCAAGCATGAGGGAGTCTATATGTGGCGCTCAGTCAACCCTTGCACGCAGAATGTGCTGACTTATTGCCCTGAATGCGGACAGGAGAAAATCCACAGTCAAGCAGGAGAGCAACTGGCGCAAGCTGAGGCTCAAATTAGAAATACAAGGTCTTACTCTTTGTTTGCTAAGGAGAGTATTATTCCGCCTGATTTGAAGAATGCGACTATCGGCAGCTTTGAGATTCACACAGACCAAGATGCTGAGGCGGTCAATTTCGCTAAACGTGTGACGGTTGACTATGTGAAAGAGCGATATGAAGGGAATACGATTATCAGCGGTCCGCCTGGAGTTGGGAAGAGCCATCTAGCAATTGGAATTGCTAAGACACTGAACGAGAGTTTCCAGAAGTTCCAGTTGAAGCGCTCGGTGGTCTATATTCCCTCCATGGAACTATTCTCACGGATGAAAGACGCTTTTAGATACAAGGATTCCAAGTGGGAAGAAAGACGGACTATCCAGTTCTTGCAGAAAGTGGACTACTTGATTTTGGACGATCTTGGCAAAGAGTCAAGTGTAGGCGATGAAATCAAGCAGGGGAACAACTGGATGCAAAAAGTCCTGTATCAGATACTTGAAAACAGGACGAACACGATTATTACAACCAACTACGGGGGCAATCACTTGGAGAAACTTTACGAGAAAAGCCTCGTAGATAGAATAACGAAAGGAAACATGAAGACCAATGCGTTCAAATTTAGCAATGACACAGAGTCTAGACGCACCTTGTCAGCAAGTGACTATTAAAGAGCGTCAGCAGATTATTGAACAGTTTGAAGAAAAACATTACGGATTGTCTAGCTTGCTGAAAGAGCGGTTGTTGATTACAAGCGACTACCAATTTACAAGAAAGATGAACGAACTACGAGCCTTTGCCAGAAATGGCGGGATTTATACGAGTTAGGAGGTGAGGAAATGAGACCAAGACGATATCCGTATAGTGGGAAAAGAAAAAAGCCTATCAATTTTCAGATAGACTTAGAAAAATTCAAGCGTCTTAGCTATGAAGCCATTCATGATACTTCTCAAGTAACTCAATAGGAGGAAGGAATAAAATGATTCACCATTATATAACTCACTATGCCAGCAATGGGAAAGATTACGCCGAAGCATGGATTCAAATTGATTTTTTGGGAATGTGCTTTTGTGTATGGAAAAAGCGTACAACCATTGAACGATTGTACGCAAACGAAGATTAGACTTTTTTCCAACCGTTGGCTTTAGCAGATGTCGGAGGGAGCCGATCACCTTTTCCGATAGTTGCGGTATGACCATTAGTAACTTTTCCGCCACGAGGTCCTACCTCTACATAGCGACCAGGTTTCTGATTATCTGTTCCAGGTTTTATTGGAGTATTTGCCATACTATCTCCTCCTTTCTATTGGAATTTTGACTAAAACGGTGAGAGGTCCTAGTCAAGAGTATTATAGCAATTTAGGAGGATATTACATCAGTCTTGAGGCTGATATAGGAGGTTGAATGGAAGATAAAATTATCGAACTTGCTGATTACTTCATCAGCGAATCTACAACGTACAGAGAAGCTAAAATAGCGTGTGAGAAGCTATTGAAACAAGTCAGCCATGAGATAGAACTCAGGGCGATGGAAAGTAGGACAGTATGAAAGAAGCAGTAAAGGAATTTCTAAAATTCAGGAGCCGATTTACAAAAATAGAATGGTTTGAAATTAACCAAGCTATCGAAGCTCGTTTAAATCAAAAAGCCGACCAGTTGAAACTGGACGACTTAGATTTAGAAATCATTTCTAGCAGACTAGAAAAAGTTATCTAGAAACGATTTGAATGAACATTGGATGGATACGATAGTCAGCGCCACGATAGTGAATGTAGATATAATCCTGATGGTACATCGAGTTTGCTTCAGGTTTAGAAATTGGTGAGTAGAGTTCTGCATTTTCTTCCCACCAAATGTAAGGATTAGCCATATTTGGTCCCATTACACAATCGTCGTCGGCTGATAGGTTCACCCAATTTCCGCAAAGACATGCGTGAATTTCAGTCATAATATTACCTCCTTTCTGGTTTCATTATAGCAGAAAAGGAGATAGCAAAAAAGCACCTGACGGCAATCAGGCGCATGACAAAATTATTCAAGAAAATTATACCACGAAAGGAGCAAAAATGGAAACAGTTCAAATCGTGAGAATTAAAGACGTGATCATCGAGAAGATTTCTGCAAACGATGAAGAACTAGAGCACATCTTTGGATGTTCAAAACGACAAGCGGGAGATATGAGGCGAGAGATGAAAAAATTACCTAGTCAACAAAAATACCTTAGAAACGATGGTCAGCTTGTCACAATCAAAGGTTTTGATGCTTATCTGCAATATCGAGGCAGTCAATCATGGAAGAAAGAAATGTCTAAAACCGTTAAGATGACACGATAGCAGAATAATAACTACTAACTTTACAACAAACTACTACTAATCTAAATAAAAGAAAGGGATAACTGAGTTATCCACAGGAGAAAAACAATGATTAACAAAGACCAAATTATCAAAGCGCAACAGGAAAAAATTGAACGCATTGAACAGTTACAAAAAAAGCTACATAAATTATCTACGCTTGGATTGCTAACTACAAAACTTTTGGGGCTACCTAATGAGTTAGAAAAGCCGTTGAAAGTAACCCACGACATCTCACATGTCATCAAGGATGTATTGGATGGCATGAGCCCAAGTGAGGCGATTAAGCAGAATATGGCAGAAGAAGATGATGAAGAGGAAGAATAATGTTTGAACCACCATTAGTTAGCCAGCTTTTAGGAACTGGTGCAGTGATTTTAGGATTTATCGGTGCAGGGCTTCTAGCTCATCAGATGGATAAGCAGGAAGAGGAGAAAATCCGCCAGAAGGAAGAAGACAGACGAGAAGAGCAAGAATTTGCGTCTATGATTATCCAAGGTTACAACCAAGCATACGAACGTGGTAGAGAGGCACAGCGACAAGAAATCCGCAAGAATATCCGCAGAGAGTTCAAAGGCTTCACCTACGACAACGAACCGCCTCAAGGATTGCGCCCTGAGCCTCTAGCCTTGCCAGAACCACGAAGATCACGCTATGAAAAGTATTTGGGGTAGAGCAAAGGAGACGCTAATGACTAGAATTGAACTTGAAAACCGTGTATGGCTTTTGGCCAATCATGAAGAAAAAAACGAATTGCTGGATCTTGGGCTAACATCAAAGGCTAGATATGTGAAACGAGTGCTGGAACTTGGAAAGGTGTATGCTCATGTTTGATTACGACAGAGATATAATGCAACCGCCTGAAGAACGTGAGGAACTTGACCCAAGCCAGTACATCTATGTTGGCTGTGGGCAGTATCGATACGTGGGGGATGAAGTATGATTCAGGAGCTACACGAAGAAATCGATAATTGGCGAGCTGAATATATTCATCTTGGCCGAGAGCTCGGGGAAATCATCAACGAGCAACAAAATATTATTTTGAAATTGCAAAACGAAAATAGACACTTAAAACGTGAAAATTGGAATTTGAAGAAGACGAAAGGAAGAAGATGAGCTTTTAGAAGGCTCTAAAATCGCCTGTATGCGATTTTAAGAAGCAGGTATATAAATTATCGAACGAAGAATAAAAAACGGAAATAGACCCCAAATATGAATAATGAGGGACATAGGAGAGAAACGATGGCAACACTTTACGAATTGACAGGACAATT
Source organism: Streptococcus bouchesdurhonensis (assembly GCF_948472335.1). The sequence goes on from NZ_CAOKTW010000002.1 coordinate 313,312, forward strand.
TCTTGATGTTTACAACTTGGAGTTGGACGAAGAAACAAAACTAGACACCTTGGATTCCATTGATTGGGAAATTGAGTATGAAACCAAGGTAGAAAACTATATCAAGGTCATGAAGAACCTTGAAGCGGACGTTGAGGCTCGTAAGAATGAAATTAAGCGCTTGATGGAGCTAAACAAGGCAGACGAGAAGAAGAAAGAACACTTGAAAGATACACTTTCAGCAAGCATGAGCCTGACAGGTCATGAACGTGTTGATACACCACTTTTCAAGGTATCATTTAGAAAATCTCAAGCCGTGGAGGTAGACGAAGCAGTCTTGCCAGAATATTACAAGGTAGCAACTTGGAAAGCGGATAAGAAACGCTTGAAAGAGGACTTGAAGAAGGGACTTGAAATCATTGGTGCAAGTTTGGTTGAGCATAAAAACTTGAGTATCAGATAGGAGTTAGGATATGACAAAATTAGCTTTTTCAGAATTGCAAAAGAGAATGCAACTAGAAAAAAAGAAAAAACAAGGTGTAAATTACGCTTTCCGAAATGCTGAGGATATTTATACAAAATTTAAAGAAATCAATACCGACTGGGAATTGACTGTATCAGACGATTTGTTTGGTGTAGGGGAACGTATTTTTGTAAAATCAACCGCTATTGTATCAAACGGAGATAAACAATTTCAGTCAGTTGGTTTTGCGGAATTGGATAAGGTTCCTGTGTTTAAAACAGGAAACCAGCAAATGCAAGTACCACAATGGACAGGAGCGGTTAGTTCTTATGCTCGCAAATATGCACTACAGGGGTTGTTTGGAATCGGAGAGAAAGATGTTGACGAATATCCAAGTGATATGAACGAAGCTGAAAATCAACAAGCTAAAAAAGCTAATGACCCAGTTATCTCAGTTGAAAAAGCAAACTACTATCTGAAAGAAATTGCTGCTATTTCTGTTGAAAAAGGCAAAGAGGATGGCTCTATCGTTAAATGGTTCTTGAACCATCTTGGAGTGGTCGATTATAAGATGATTAAGCAGTCGCAGATTGAAGATGCGGATATGTTACTTGCTAAATTGAAAGGAAACTAGAAAATGATAAATAATGTCGTATTAGTTGGTCGTTTGACCAAAGACGCAGAATTACGCTACACACAATCAAATGTGGCAGTCGCTACGTTTACTCTTGCAGTAAATCGCACATTTAAAAGCGAGAATGGAGAGCGTGAAGCTGATTTTATCAATTGCGTTATGTGGCGCAAGCAGGCTGAAAATCTTGCTAACTGGGCTAAGAAAGGCGCTTTGATTGGAATCACTGGACGCATTCAGACTCGGACTTATGATAACCAACAAGGACAACGTGTCTATGTGACAGAAGTGGTTGCTGAGAATTTCCAACTGATGGAATTTAAGAAAGATGGTAGTCAACCAGTAGTTGATAACCACGACCAGCAAGCACCTAATTTTGCGAGAAATTCAAATCCGATGGATATTTCGGATGATGATTTGCCATTTTAAATAGGTGTTTTGATGAATAGACTAAAAGAATTAAGACAAGAAAAAAAGCTATCTCAAAAGGAAATAGCAAAAGAAATGAGCATATCAGAAAAGACTCTATCACGCTGGGAAAACGGAGAAAGCCAAATTAAACCAGAAAAAGCCCAACAACTTGCTGACTACTTCGGGGTAAGCGTTGGATATCTGTTGGGGTATGAAAGCAACCCATTGGAACGACTGAAAAGCTTAGTTGATGAATTAAAGGAGCACAAGGACTTGTTAGGAGTTCTGGATTGGTACACAGCTTTTGATTTAGCTAATGACATTCTTGCAATAGCAAGCGTGGAAAAAGCTAGATGGCTAGGGAGGTTGAATGCAGGAGAGATTGATTCTTAAATTTGAGTTGAACAGGAAGCAGATGATTAACTCAAATGATAGACCGCACTTTCATCAAAAGGCTAAAACAACTAAGTTCTTACGGCAGTTAGCCGAATACGAGGGCAAGAATGTACTGAGAGATTACTTTGGCTTACCTTACAGCGAGGACAAACCTTGCAAGGTTAAGGTTCGGATATATCCTCCGACAAATCGGAAGTATGACCCACCGAACTGGTCGCCTACAAGCAAGGCTTTGTTTGATGGTTTGACGGACGCTAAGATTTGGACAGATGATAACTACAATGTGATAGTATCGACTGAGTTCATGCACGGTGGCAAGTCCGGAAATAAGAATTATAGGATTGAGCTGGAGATTTACGAATATCACGAGATATTGCAGAGGATAGTTGATGGGATTTGATAGGAGGATAGAAATATGATTGGAGTAACCTATCAGGAAATTCATCTCTTTGTTGAGTTTTTGAAAAAGCAGTATGGGCAAGGGCGTCCAGACTATATTGAAGCCCTGAACAACTTAGACGGTATGGTGGAAGTCTCCTATAGAGAAGCTATTGAAAGATTTTTAGACGATGAATTACGATAAACAGGTAGTAATCGAAGGACTGAAACGCACAATTGAGCAAAATGAATAGAAGATAATCGAGTATTCGAAACCGTGCGATGCACGCAAGAGACGGATTAGAGCGCTGGAGCGCGATTTGTTGAAGAAAAAGAATAAAGAATTGAGGAAAAAAGTAGAGGAGTTGGAAGATGAAAGTACAGCGATTAATTGAGAAGTATAAAAAACTTGAGGGTGTATGGAATGCTGAAGGAGCAGAACTAGCTCGTCAAATTTTTCTGCAAGACTTGGAACAACTAGATAAACCGCAACCAGTCAAAGTTAAGAAGTTTGTGGCTGAATGGATTGAGGAAGCTAGAAAAGCTTGTAAAGACGTGGCAGAATTATTCGAATTTGATTTCACGAACGATGAAGTTAGGAAATGGTTTATGCAAGAAAGACCATTTGATTTAGTTGCTCGTGCATGGCTTGACGGCTACGAGGTCGAGAAAGAGAAGCAGTATTTGGTGAAAATGCCGAAGGCTAATTTTAATGGTAACATTCAAATTTTAAGTTTTAAAAATAATAGTTTCTTCTGGTCCTCGAATTGGGAAGGTTATAAGGCACATCACACCCGCAAAGAACTAGAAGAAGCTGGTTTCGGCTGGGTATTCGATTGTGAGGGTGTTGAAGTTGAGGAGGTGGAGTGATGTTTGAAAGCGTAGTTGTAGATATGGTCACGAACAATGGTTTGGTTGGAGAATTTATAGATATTGACGAAGTGGCTTATGTAGATTTTGATAAAGAGTTAATATATTTTAAAGCGCATGATGCTCTAATTCCACGGATGATACCAGTGACTAGAAGTTCATTGCTTCGAGTTAAAAAGGCTTTGTTTTATAAAAGTATATAAAAATATTTATGAGGTGGTAACATGAAACGACCAAACAGATACCCTTACACACGAAGTCAATGGGCTGAAGAAACTGTTAATCATTATACATATAAAAGTGATATTTGCTATACAAGTCACATTTTAGAAAATAGACTTACTGGAGAAATAAAGGAGGTCATAGATTGAAACGATTCATAGCAATCTGGATTCTGCTATCTGCTGGACTAAACATCTGGCAGATGGACAGGATTGCAGAACTAGAAAAGAAAAAGCCGATGGTTATCTACAAGGCGGATAACGCAGGCGCTGAGATTTTCGGTAAAGTCGTCGAGAAAGGACGACACGGCAAATTATACACGCTTACGATTCGTGACTACGGGGTGTTTGTGGTTACGAAGGACGTGTATGAGAAAGTGAAAGTTGGGGATGAGGTGATGTTATGATACCAAAATTTAGAGCGTGGGATAGACTGCGAAAAGAAATGAATTACAAAGTCATGGTAGGCAATTGTGATCTAAGTGATGAAAACTGGACTTGTCCTATCATTTGGATTGAAGAGAAAAAAGATTGGTTACATTTTGATGATTATGAATGTATCATGCAATCAACAGGACTCAAGGATAAGAACGGCAAGGAAATCTTTGAGGGGGATGTTCTTGAAATTCAAGATGAAGGAGAAGTCCTTGGGAATGCAAAATTGACTTGGGATAATGAGCAAGCTGTCTTTATGATAGAAGCAATAAGTGTAGATGATATTGCGCCCTTTCATGAAATTCTTAGCGATGAAAGTTACTCTTATAGAGTCGTTGGCAACATCTACGAAAACCCAGAACTTTTGGAGGATAAGGAATGAACCCAGAAATAATTGACAATATAAACAAACCAAGCCACTACCAAGGTGCAAACGGTCTTGAGGCTATCGATGTTGTGCATAACTTCGTTGGGAGCCTTTCCGGAGCGTCTGCTTTCTTTTGGGGCAACGCAATCAAGTATATGCTACGGTTTCAAAAGAAAAACGGTCTGGAAGACCTGAAGAAAGCACGTAAGAACCTTGATTGGTTGATTGAGGAATTAGAGAAGAACTAAAAAAGCCCAATCCATAAGGACTAGGCTTCAAAGATGAAGTTGTAGAGTTGGACAACCTTCTGAAAACTGGTTGTATCCATGGTTGTGATTTTTTGAGCTTTGCGCTCTCTAAAGTCAAAAGTATAGAGTTGGAGTGGATTGACAGAGCCATCTACCTTATTGGAACGCACAGGAACGAGCAGGTCTTGTTCTTCTAGTCTGCTTTGACCGTGTGTGATAGGGCATACAGCCACAAATCCAGTCCGCTCCGAATATTCTCTACGCGAGACGACAATAGCAGGACGGCGTTTCTGAATCTCACGTCCAACAGACGGGTCGAAGTCAATCCAGATGATGTCCTGTTTTTCTGGAATGTAATCATATTTCGCTGTCAAGGAATTTTACCCCTTCAAAGTCATCTTCCATGCGTAGGTCTGCATCGCCGCTAAATGGGTCTGGAATTTTTGGAGCAAGGACAATGACATTATCTACACCCTTGTAGACAAACATTTCCTGACCTTCTGGAACATTGAGTGTTTTCGGAATGGTCACAGTGACAGAGTTCCCAACCTTACGAGTTTTAACAGTATTCATTTGTTTCTCCTTTATTTTGTATACATACAGTATACATATAAAAACGGAACAAAGCAAGAAAAAAGCCAGCACAGCTGACTCCTTTGTGATATGTTCGCTAAAAATATTATATCATAAAGGAGCGATGTTGTGAGGTTATTAAAAAGCGTTGACGTGCAATTTACCAAAAAAAATGTATATGACGTTCTAGAGAATTATCGCTCGTATGTCCGAATGGCAGGCGCTGAGTATTTGCCTAAAATTACAACGACCTACTCATTTGAACCAAAGACGTTTACTGGTAAGAACACAGCCACTGAGAATATGGTTATCGAACATGTGGATGCAGAGGCAGAGGTTTTGGAAATTGAGAGAGCTGTGAACTGCATTATGGATCCATACGTTCGGCAGGTTATAGCAAAGAAGTACATGGATATGAAAATCCAATTATCAGACAAGGCTATCTATATGGACTTAGGCTATTCTGAAAGTGAGTTCTATCGCATGCTTAGTAGAGGTGCTTTGGAATTTGCGGAAGCCTATCGAAAAGGTAAGCTGATTGTCTTTCGTAAATTTTTGGGAGATATTTGCAAGTAAATTGCTAGGAAATGGCTTATTTTACATGGTAAAATAGTATTGTCAAGTGATAGGTCAATTGACGTCTCCTTTATACTTTATTATATTTTTCCGAGGCTTCGGTCTCTTAGACAGTAAGGACAGGTTAGCAGGTTGTTTGGGTCTCCTTGAAACTTTTACCAAACGTGCGTTTTACTGCTAGACCAGTTGGTTCGATTCCAGCTGCTGTCATTTGAGTGTTTGTGTCCCAGAATGGGGTAGGCAGTAGGCTTAGCATTCATATATCACTCATTAACTTAAAAATGGTTGCAGAAGCGACCGAACCTCGCATGGTTTCGTAGCTACTTATATCCTAGGTAAGTTATAAGCTAGAGGGTTTGATTCCCTCAGAGGTTGTAAAGACTACAAAAAATAAAAAAGAAGTCAAAATTTAATACACACGCAAGGTAGTAGTCGTCTTGCATTTAAAAAAAGGCTTTTAGTGTAGCGGTAACACAACAGTCTCCAAAACTGTTATCGCGGGTTCGATTCCTGCAAAGCCTGTGAGAGGTCTTGAAAAGGTCGCACATCGTGTGGCTTTTTTTGATTGTTTGAAAGGTGGTGATGGACATTGGGTTAAACCAAAGACAAAAGATGTTTGCAAGCGAGTATTTGAGGACTGGTAATGTCTATCAATCCGCAATATTCGCTGGTTATAGTGAAGCGTATGCTAAAACAACTGCTAGTAAATTGCTAGAAAATGCAAGCATTAAAACGTTTATACAAACCGAAACTGAAAAAATGCATGATGAAAATATTTTGAGTGCTAAAGAGGCTCTTTCAATTCTCTCAGACATCGCAAGAGGCCAGCGACTTGAGGAAGTTTTGATGATGAACCCTGTCACTGGTGAGGTGGATAGAGTTACGAAAAAGGCAGATAATAACACAGTTATTAAAGCGATAGCTGAAATATTGAAGCGTTATCCGACTGCTAAACAAGCTGAGAAACTAGAACTTGAAATCGAAAAACTTAAATCACAAATCGGTGTGGATAATGAACAAGACGATAAATTGATAGACTTCGCCAAGGCTTTGAGAGGTGCTTTTGATGACAAATAAATTTACAAAGCGACAAGAAGAAGTGCTTACACGAGTATTGAATGATGATTTTTTTATCTGTGGTCTCCATGGTGCAAAACGTTCAGGTAAAACTGTTCTAAACAACATGGTCTTCATGAATGAGATTGCACGAGTGAGAGAAACAGCGGATAGATTAAACATAGATGAGCCGATGTATATCTTAGCTGGAACATCTTCAACATCGATACAAAACAATATCATTCAGGAGCTGTATAACATGTTTGATATTGAACCTAAATACGATAAGCACGGAGCTTTTACCCTTTGCGGTGTCAAGGTAGTTCAAGTCTACACCGGTTCTATATCTGGTTTAAAACGCGCCCGTGGTTTTACTGCTTTTGGAGCTTATGTAAACGAGGCATCTCTTGCTAACGAACAAGTATTCAAGGAAATCATCTCACGTTGCTCAGGAGAGGGTGCTAGGATTGTTTGGGATAGCAACCCAGACATCCCGACACACTGGCTCAGACGGGATTATATCAACTCTGGAGACGATATGATCATCGACTTTCATTTTAAGTTAGATGATAATACATTCATGTCTGACAGATACCGAGAGAATATCAAGAATGCGACACCAGCTGGTGTATTTTATGACCGAGATATTCTTGGTCTGTGGGTGACTGGTGAGGGCGTCGTCTATCGTGATTTTAGCGAGAATATGGTTGTAGATAACGTACCAGAAGATATCACTAAAGTCTATGCTGGTGTTGACTGGGGATATGAACACTTTGGCTCTATTGTTGTCATTGGAGAAACATCTGGCGGTTCAGCTTATCTGTTAGAGGAACACGCTCATCAGTACAAAGAGATAGATTTTTGGGTAGACCTCGCTAAGAATATCAAGGAACGATACGGGAATATTACGTTCTGGGCAGACAGTGCACGACCTGAACACGTTGCTAGATTTCAAAGAGAGCAATTAAGAACATTCAACGCTAATAAAGCGGTATTGTCTGGTATTGAAGAAGTAGCCAAGCTGATGAAAGCTGGGCGTTTTTTTGTTGTATCAAACAAGGTCAGCAAGTTCAAAGATGAAGTCTACCAATACATCTGGAACGAAAAGACAGGCGAACCAGTGAAAGAGAATGACGACGTACTAGATGCGGTGCGTTATGCGATTTACTCGCAACATTCGCAACCAAAAGCAACTGTCCGCAGGCGTTCTGATTATGGTCTATAGAGAGGAAAGACATGTACGAATATTTAACTTATCCACGGGATGGATATGATGAAGGTTCTTTGAAGAAAGACCTGATTTATAAATTGATAACGAAGCATAGCACTGAAGGCTCACGTTTGAAGAAGCTTAAAAGCTACTACTTGGGTGAGCATGCTATCTTAGAACACACGAGACGCAACGTGAACGCACCGAATTACAAGACGGTAGCTAATCATGCCAAGGATATCGCAGACACGGCTACGGGCTATTTTATGGGCAATCCTATCAAGTACAATAACACTGCTGAAGGTGATATCGATGAACTACTTACAGCCTTTGATGGCGCTGAGATTGACCAAGTAGATGCTCAGAATGCTTTGAACATGGCCATCTATGGTCGTGCTTACGAGTACATCTATGCTAAAGAGGGATTGACTGAGTTGGACTCAACTAGTATTGACCCAGAAAACACCTTCATGGTCTACGATGATAGCATTGAGCGGAAGCCTTTGTTTGCGGTCTATTACTATGAAGTAAAAGACGATACGAAAGACACTACCAAGTACCAGGCTGAGGTTTTTACCGAAAATCTGCACTATCACATGGTGCTGAGAAGTACAGATTCAGGAACAACTCAGAATGAGCAGGTAACCCCTCACAACCTTGGGCAAATCCCAATTATCGAATATCGCAACAATCACTTTGCAATTGGTGACTATGAGCAACAAATTAGCTTGATAGACGCTTATAATTCCTTGATGGGGAATCGTGTCAATGATAAGGAACAGGCTGTAGAGTCTATACTTGTCTTGTATGGCACGCAGTTAGCAGACACTCCAGAAGACGCTAAGGTAGCAATGAAGATTCTTTCTGAAGAAGGTCTTTTGGAATTGCCGGGCGATAGTGCAAGGGCTGAGTTCTTGAAGAATACGCTGGACGAAAGTGCTACTGAAATCTTGCGTACAGCTCTTAAAGAGGACATCTACACATTTAGCCATGTGCCTAATTTGACTGATGAGAATTTCGCAGGGAATACTTCGGGGGTGAAATAGTTGCCCTCCTCAAAGGTAACTTTGAGGTAATAAATCGGGTTAAAATTGGAAGGCGCAAAACAGTAATAACCTAGATATTTATATTCTGTTATGGTATAATAAGAGTATAATAATCTAGGAGAAGATGAATGATAAAAGATAAAATGCACAAACATCTAAATCAAGTTTATTACTCTATGTTAGCAAGGTGTTATGATGAAAAACATTGGGCTTATAAATGGTATGGGAAACGTGGAATAGGTGTTTCTGATGAATTTAGTGATGTAGCTAAGTTCAGAAGTTGGGCAATGCAAAACGGAGTAGAATTTGGTTTGCAATTAGATAGGATAGGTAATGACAAAGACTACTCACCAAGTAATTGTAGGTGGGTTCCTGAACATACAAATAAACGTAATCGTTCTGATAACGTTAAGTATAAGGGATATATCTTGAGAGACTATCTAAAAAAATTATCTGAAGAAAACAACATTTCTTTTTCAACTCTTGTCTACAGATATTATCGTTCCATAAAACGAGATGATATAATCGTTAATGATGAAACAATAGATGATATCTTATTGAATTATAAAAAATACGATTTAAGACAATTTTCAAAAGGTGTGGACATGTCTGGTAAGACAATTGTTCGAGATGAAAAAGGGAGATTTGTGACATATTACTGAAGCTAATCAATTACCACTGCTGGTAGAAATATCAGTAAGGTTTAACGACTAGATAGAGTAAGCTAAGTGAGAAACGGTACATAGTATCGTTTTTTTTTTATATGCAGAAATATCCACGAAATCCGACACCCTGATAAGGGTGAAGAGATAGTCTGAACTTACGGGAAACCGTAAGAAGTAGAGGATAAAGAGCCTCTACGGTAACAAAATTGAGCTATGGAATTCAAGCTAATGGGCCTTGAGATGATTACCAAGACCAAGGAAGCGAACTACAAGCGTGGATTAAGACAGCGTATTGCGATTTTTGCTCATTACTTGGGTATGAAACAGATTGCACTAGAGTCTCATTCAATCGTTCCACAATTCAGCCGTGGTTTGCCCAAAAACTTGCTGGAAATCTCTCAGATTGTGAACAATTTGGAAGGTAAAGTGACCAATAGGCAGCTTATTTCTCTCTTGCCGTTTGTGGAAGACCCTGACGCTGAGCTGGAAGCCTTGGAAGAAGAGAAAAAGAAGAACATGGAAGACATGTCGATGTTCAACAAAGACAACACGAAACCCGAAGACGAGGTAGAGGATGAAGAATCAGGAGTATTGGGCGAAGAGGAAAGCCAATCTGATTTACCAGCAGATGGACAAGGCCGAAAAGCAGGCAGACCAGTTCGATAAGGTCTATCAGGAAGCCAAGACTTACTTGGATAAGGAAGTCAATAAGATTTTTGATAAGTTCCAACGTGATTATGGTCTAAGTCAGGTAGACGCTAGACAAGTTTTGAAGAACATGAAAGACAAGAAAAATCTGAATGAACTTCGTAAAGTACTTGAAGCAAGACCGAATGCCCCGAACATCCAAAGATTACTAGCTGACTTAGACAGCCCAGCTTATTCTTTTCGTATGAAGCGCCTAGAGCGTTTGAGTGATGATTTAGATCGTATGCGTGAATCTATCTATCATTCAGAGAAGACGGGCTCAGACGCCTTCTATAGCGACCTGATGAAGGATAGTTACTACAAGGCTACCTTTGACCTGCAACAGCAGACAGGGCTGGCATATGGCTTTTCTGGGCTTCCTGAGAGCGAGATTAAACATCTACAGTCTTTTAGTTGGGTAGGAGATGGAAGTACCTACTCAACAAACATCTGGAAGAATACGGGGAAGCTTACTTCTAGCATAAAAGATGAACTACTCATGAGCCTCATGACAGGAAGAGGAACACGAGAAACGGCACAAGCAATTGCTGAACGATTCGATGTCGGTCAGAATGATGCGAGGCGTTTGGTTCGGACAGAATCAGCCTTTTTTCATAACCAAATGGAACTACTCAGCTATGAAGAAGCAGACATAGAGAAGTATATCTTTGTAGCCGTCTTAGACAAGCGTACATCACATATCTGCCAAGAGCACGATAATAAGGTCTATGATAGGGATAAGGCTACCCCTGGCGTCAATTGTCCGCCTATGCACCCTTGGTGTAGGTCTACTACTGTCGCATACGACGAGGACGCAGACTACAGCAAGTTGAAGCGCAGAGCAAGGAATCCAGAGACAGGTAAGACCGAGCTAGTACCTGCTGATATGACTTATAAAGAGTGGTATAGCAAGTATGTTGCGAAAGATGTAAAAAATGAAATACAAGATTACAAGAAAAGTGACCAAACCGTTTCAAGATATAATACCCAAAAATTGTTTTCTGATGTTAGTAACGCATGGGATGAAATTGGGAAGGGTGGATTATCGAAAGAACAACTCGTAGGCTTACTAAAATCTGAATATGAATTAGGTAATTTTTCGAGTGATATAACCAAATTGATAGGAGTAAGTTCTGCTTATATAGATGTTAGCAGTTTAGCTACTTCATTAGTGAGACATGGACAACAGTATTCCTTAGATGAGTTTATGTTAATAAAAGAGGCAGTTCAAAAACCTTATTTGATTCTAGATAATTCAGAGAGGGTTGAAAAATCAATTATTTCATATGTAAAAATACCTAACAAAGATAAGGTCATTATGGAAGCGGTGATGGTGCCACGAGATGAAATGCTAGTCATTCACTTTAACAAGGTGGGGATTCGTCAAGTTAAAAAGAATGGAAAAAATATGTTGACGCTTTACAAAAAGGAAAAATAGTGCTATACTTTTGGTAAAGATAGAGGTTGAGAATCTGTCACCAACGCGCCACTTATAGTGGGTCGAGAAATGCAGGAGCCCCGACAGTCCTGCCTATCTTGCGCTTAGATAGTAATCTAGGCGCTTTTTTGTTGCAATAAACCACTATAAACCGCATCGAAATCGAGGCGGTTTTCTTATGCCCTAACCGTATGGAATCCCGTACGGTTTTTATATTGTCCAAGCATTGAAGACACTAAAAGCTATGGAAATTACAGTCGGGGACGACTTTAAAAATAGGAGGTTCGCAATGAACGAAGAAACACAAACAGTCGAAACGGTTGAAGAACAAAAGGTACCTGCAGAACCTGCACAACAACCGCAAGACGAGAAGAAGTACACGGACGCAGATGTCGATGCTATCATCGATAAGAAGTTTGCCAAGTGGAAGTCAGAGCAAGAAGCCAAGGAAAACGAAGCTAAGAAGCTTGCTAAGATGAACGCTGATGAAAAACAGAAATATCAGTTGGATCAGCGTGAGCAAGAACTAGCTGACCGTGAAAAGGCTATTGCTCGTAAGGAATTGACCGCAGAGGCTAAAGCAATGCTAAGTGAACGTGACTTACCTGTTGAGTTAGTGAATGTAGTTGATTTGACAAGCGCAGAGACGGTATCGCAGTCTGTCGCTGTATTACAGAAATCATGGGAACAAGCCGTGCAAAAAGGCGTACAAGAAAAGCTAAAAGGCGGAGCTCCAATGAAGCAAGCACCAGTCGATAGTGACGGTATCACAAAAGAAGAATTTGCTCGCATGGGTTATCAGAGTCGAAATGAACTCTATCAAAAGAACCCAGAACTCTATAAGAAATTGAAAGGTTAAAATAAATGACAGCAGGACAAACTAAACTAGCCACTATGGTTAACCCAGAAGTGATGGCGGACATGGTTTCCGCTAAACTACCTAAATTGATTAAATTTACTCCACTTGCTTATGTGGAAACAGCACTCCAAGGACAACCAGGGAACACTCTAACAGTTCCAGCATGGGAGTACGCAGGAGATGCGACTGAGGTTGGAGAAGGTCAAGCTATTTCTCCAGACAAATTGACTACTAAAAAGACTACTATGACCATCAAAAAGGCTGCTAAAGGTTATGAAATTACCGATGAAGCTCTTTTGTCAGGTCTTGGTGACCCACTAGGTCAAGCCACTTACCAGCTTGGTTTGGCTATTGCTAACAAGATTGATGATGATTTGGTAGCGGTGGCTAAGACTGCAACACAGCACGTTGCAGAAACTCCAACAACTCTTGAGGCAATTGATAAGGCTCTTGATATTTTTGAGGATGAAGAAGATGCACAGTATGTTGCTATCATCAACCCTAAAGATGCTACTAAGCTAAAAACTGACGTAGCAAAAGAATGGACTAAAGGTTCAGAGCTTGGAGCAAATATGGTTGTTTCTGGGACCTTTGGTGAAGTTGCTGGTGTGCAAATCGTCCGTTCTAAAAAAGTTGATGAAGGTAAAGGCTTTATCGTCAAAGTCTCTCCTAGCCAAACTCAGACAGACGATGCCAACAAATATGGTGCGTTTGTTATCATGCTAAAACGTGATGTGGCTATCGAAACAGACCGTGACATCCTTAAAAAGACAACGGTTATCACTGGCGATGAACACTATGGTGTTTACCTATACGACCCTACACGAGTTGTAAAATTCGGTGAGTAAGAGGTGACGATATGAGCTTATTGCTACGACGTCATTATATCCAAGAGGAGCAGGTTAGCCAGTATTCTGATTTAGAGAATAAGACTCTAGAAGAGTTGAAGAATCTAGCCAAAGAAGCTGGCATAGCTGGCGCCTATAAGTTATCAAAAGCCGAAATTGTAGAGGTGCTGGAGGATTTAAAAAGTGAAATTTAAAATCAAACAAGATTTCTATGATTGGGAATCAAATGTGAAACGACTGGCAGGAGGGGAACTTGAGATTACTGAGGAGCGCTATGTTGAGCTGGCTGACAATATTGCCAGCAACGGCGTTGCTATCTCAGATGTTCTTGAGAAAATCCTCCCTGAACCTGAGTTCTTAGAAGAGGATTGATATGTCTATAGAGTTGCTGAAGAAATTAACAGGCGAAGAAGATACTCAGCTTCTCATGTTGCTCCAAACGAGGGCTACAAATCTTATCTTGTCAGAGACTAATCGCACATCTTTGACACCTGCTTTAAGTCTTTTGATACCTGAGGTTGCTATCGAGCTCCACAACCGCTCAGGAGCGGAAGGAGAGCGTTCTAGAACCGAAGGTGGTATAGCAGTAGTCTACGGAGAAAAAGGCCTGTCTACGGGTCTTCTACAGCGAATACGCATGCACAGGCTAGCAAGGGTGGCAGGCCATGTTTTTGAAGCAGAGTAGACTGAAACCTTATCCAATGCGACGGTTTGAAAAGACTGTCACTGAGGAAGGTGTCGCAAAAGAAGGATATGTCAAGGAAGTTGAGACAATCCGTCTTGAGTTGTGGCCAGCTAGTAGTAAACTACAGTCTGAATTGTATGGCGAGCGTGTCAACGACATTTTGAACGCAAATGCCAACAAGTCAGCTACTATCAAAGTGAAAGATGGTGTGTGTATCGATAGCCCGACGGAAGTGACTCACAGGGTTATCTCTAAAAAGGTCTACACATATCATCAAGTTTTGGAGTTAGAGCGTGTCAGAGCTACGAGGGGCAGATAGGCTCATAGCTAAATGTAGACGATTGGCTAGTAAAAAAACTGGCGAGGATATCGTCTTACGTGCGGTACACAATGCTGCTATAAAGGTTGTCCAAGCTGATGCTAAAAGACTAGCACCAGGCAACAATGGAGAACTTAGAAACAGTATCAAGACTAGGGTTAAAATGGACGGAGATAAGGCTATAGGTGAGGTTTACACAAATCTACACTATGCTCCTTATGTTGAGTTTGGAACAGGACCCAAGGGTCAGGCTAGCCATTCTGGTATCTCTCCAGAAGTCAGCGTGACTTATCGCTCTAGTCCGTGGTATGTGCATGAAGACCAAATCAATGTAGGGCCTTACCACTTTCAAAAGATTGGGGAGTTCTACAAGATGTATGGTCAACCTGCTCAGCCTTATCTTTATCCAGCTTTGAGAGACAATCAAGAGCGTGTGTCTAAGAATATTTCGGATTATGTCCGTAGAAAGATAAGAGAACAAATAAAATGATTAATATCAAGCCTGTTATTTATAAAGAATTGCAAAAGGTTGCAGATAATGTGACTGATACGTATCCTAGCGATTGGGAGACTTTTCCAGTCGTTATTTTTTTGGAAGAACAAAACAAGCCGGGTGATTGGTTTGATGACCAGGAACAAAAATCCTCTATCCGCTACAAGGTGGATATCTTTGATGATACAAGCACTAGTGAGTTAGCTGTTAAAATCAATCAGATTTTTGAGTCTTTAGGTTTACGAAGAACCGACTGCCAAGACGTGCCAGACCCGTCCCATTTGAGACATAAGGTCATGCGTTTTGAAGGGGTTGTTGACTTACACTCAGAGCTTGTTTTTCAATTTAGAATGGAGAATTAAACATGTTAGCAAACGGAATTACGCTTTCTTATAGCGAAACCAAAGGTAGCTATACTAAGCTTGTTGGATTGAAAGAAGTACCAGAGTTTGGTATCGAACCTGAAAAAGTAGAGAACACTACTCTTGAAGATAAAGTTAAGAAGTACGAATTTGGTATTGGTGATGCAGGGGAATTGGAGTACAAGTTCTCTTATAACAATTCAAGCGAAACTGCTCCTTACCGTGTATTGCGTAAGGCAGCAGACGACAAGAAGAAACTCTACTTTGAACAAGCTTATCCAGACGGTACTAAGGTCAATTTTGAAGGCCAAGTATCTGTTAAACTGGGCGGTGGCGGTGTCAATGCCGTTATCGAGTTCACACTTAAGATTGCATTGCAGTCAGAATTGGAATTTACAGACGGTCTTGGAGGTTAATTAAATGGCGTTACCTTACTCAATTTGGAAGATTAGCGATGAGAAAGAGTTAAAACTACGACTTTCATCTCATCAAGCAGCAAAAGTTGAAGAAAAAATCGGTATGAACTTACTGAAAATCTTCATGCCTGAAGCTGGCGAAGAGTTTCCTTTGCCTCCTTTAAAAGTTGTATTGCTCTTGATTCATGGAGCTTTGCAAAAGTATGAGAATGGGTATTCTCTTGAGGATGTCTACGATCTATACGATGAATACGTGGATAATGGTGGAGACCAAACAACCTTCATGACAGAGGTTTTAATGCCACTCTTTGAAGTGTCGGGTTTTACTCCACGAGGAAGCAAGGGCAAGAAAACTTCCAAGAAGAAAATGACAGTAGTCGAGTAATCTTAACGGTAACGCAGATTATTGAGAGGCTTTATCCTATGTTTTTGGACATCGGGGGTAAGCCTCTTGATTTTTGGGATTTAACGGTGCTTGAAATCAGGGAAATGATTGAAAGCTACAACCGTGTCAAAATCCAAGAGCGTAAAGAGAAGATTATTGACTCGTACAGACTTTCGCAGATGATTTCCAATCACGTTTCTTTATTGTTATCCAAAGATGCCAAGGTTTTTGAGTTCTGGGAATATGCGCCTGAGTTGTTTGTAGAAGAACAACAAGCAGTAGAACAGGAACGACAGAGACAAGCGCTTTTGTTGCATAAGGAACGGATGCGTGATTTTGCAGATAGACATAATCGAAAAAGGAAGGAGGAAATGAATGGCAACTCTTGACGAATTGAAGGTCATGATTGACGCTGAGATAGCGCCTTTCAGGAAGAAGATGAAAGAAGTCGAGAATCAGGTCAAAGGAACATCTGACCAAGTGAAGAATGCCACTGCCAAAATTCGTGAACAGTCGAGCTCAATCGGTAGCGCGTTTGGCAAGCTGGCTAAGTTTGCTGGTTTTGCAATCCTTGGTAAGAAATTGCTTGATGTTGGGATGTATTCAACGCAGACAGCTCTTGAAGTATCAGCGGCTATGAACCAAATTAAGCGCCAGATGGGTGAGAGTTCGCAATCTTTCTTAAAATGGGTTAACGATAACGCTAATGCCATGAATATGGGTGTGGGCGAGGCTACTAACTATGGTGCAGTCTACTCAAACTTATTTTCTGGATTTATCAAAGACACCAACAAGCTAAGCGCTTATACTGCTAAGATGTTGCAGACGTCGGCAGTTGTTGCTGAAGGTTCTGGGCGCACGATTACAGACGTTATGGAGCGGATTCGCTCAGGTTTGCTAGGGAATACGGAAGCGATAGACTTTTGTCGCACCGCTTAGAAATAGGCGGATTAAGAACTTACCAAAATCGGTAAAACTCTAAATTTTAAGTAATTAAAACATGACGATACCGAGGTAAACTAAGCAATTAAAAAGGCTTGGTCACCGTAGAGCATAGGGATTGAACCTGTGCTTTTTGTTTTGTCAAAAAGTATAGAATAAAATATCCCCACGAGTGGTGAGCACCTAGACAATTCGGTTGTAGGTGAAAATATATGCCGAACTTACAAGAAATTGTAAGAAGTATGGATAAAAAGCCATGCGATAACATTATTGAGAAGACCTAGGAATCAACGTTAATGTGGCTATGATTGAGTCTACTGAAGCCTTTAAGAAGTTCGCAAACGGGCAAAGTTGGCAACAATTAGACTACCAAACCCAGCAACAAATCCGCCTAATGGCTATCCTAGAACAGGCTACAGCCAAATATGGTGATACCTTATCCAATTCTGTAAATGGGCGTATCAGCTTGTTTAAGTCGCTGATGAAAGATAGTGCATTGAATCTGGGTAATGCTATGTTACCGATTATCAATGCCATTATGCCTGTCTTGAACTCTTTTGCTATGGTTTTGAAGAACGTGACGGCTAAACTCGCTGAGTTTATCGCTTTGATGTTCAACAAGAAAGCAACAGTGAAAGATGGTGTTGGTGGAGCGGTTGGAGACATGGGTAACGCCATGAAGGATGCTGCAGGAGGTGCAGGAGATCTTGCTGATGCAGTAGACGACGCTGGAGATTCAGCAGGAGGACTTGCTGATAATCTTGGAGACTCAGCCAAAAACGCTAAGAAGGCCGCTAAAGAGTTGCTAGGTCTTTTGGGATTTGATGAGATTAACATCTTACAAAAACCAAAAGACGATGATGCAGGCGGTTCTGGAGGCGGTGGCAAAGGTGGTAAAGGAAAGGGAGGCGGTGGCGGACCTTTCAAAGACATCTTGCCAGAAGTCGAGTTGACCGACATGGACAACCAGTTCAAGAGCATTTTTGATGGACTTGGAGATAAGCTCAAAGGGTTGTTTGACCTCTTCAAGAAAGGTTTTGATGCAGCATTTAGACCAGAAGGTATTGAACGCATTAAGACCGCCTTAGACCAAATAGCTAAGACAATGGGAGAAATCGCTACTGATCCAAGAGTTGTGAATGCCTTTAACCGAATGGCTGAGAAAATCGCTTATGCTTTAGGGCAAGTGACAGGCTCAATAGCTACTATCGGTCTAGGTATCGGTGTTTTCCTTGCCGAAAGTATTGCAAATGGTCTTGGAAGGCAAAAAGAACGCATTACCAGGGCGCTAGTCGCTTTGTTTGATAATATTGGTAACATTGCAGAGGCAGTAGGAAACATCGCTCAGGCCTTTTCTAGTGCTTTCTACGACGTCATTACCTCAACCGGTGCGGTTCGTATAGGTAGTGCTATTGTGTCAACTCTATTAAGCTTGACATCTACCATTGTTGAAGTCGGTAGCAAATTAGCAGGAAGTTTGTTTAAAGGTTTTGAAAAAGTCGTTGTGACAAGCGCTCCTAAAATTTCATCAGTCTTCCAAAGTTTATTAGATACTGTTGCGCCTGTATTTGAGAGCATTGAAAGGTCTGTTAACAAATTTGGCGATGGCTTAAGTCGTGTTTATGATGAACATGTAGTCCCTGCTATTAACTCTATTGCTAATGCTTTTAATGGGCTAATTGATATTATTCAAATACTTTGGGAAGGAAGTTGGAAGCCTTTTGCAGAGTTCTTGTCTAACACATTCGGTATAAGTATTGAAACTGTCGCTGATTTAGTAGGTGGTATCATACTAGAGGCATTGAAGTTACTAGCTGATACAATCAAGCTAGTAGCTGATGGTTTTACTGCTTTTTCAGATTGGTGTAAAGAAAATAAAGAGATTATCTCCACGATCGCTAATGCGATTGGTACGCTTGCAACCGTGTGGCAAGGAATTAAGTTCTTGTCTTGGGCGGAACAAGCTGGAGGACTTGCAGGAGCATTCGAATTATTAAGTGGTAAGGTTTCATTTATTGTTAGCGGAATTAAAGATCTTGGACTAGCTTTAAAAGCTTTGACATTTGATAAATTGGTCAGCTTCGGAGAAACCATCTATTTGAATGCATTGTATGCAAAAGACTTTGTAGTCAATTCAGGTAAAACAATTGCACAGCTAGGGAAAACTGCTTTAGAACTTGGTAAATCAGCTCTAGCATGGACTGCTCATACAGCGAAAATGGGATTAGCAACCGCGGCGGAATTTGCACATTCTGTGGCAGCAGGAGTCGCTACAGCTGCAACATGGGCTTTTAATGCAGCGTTAGCAGTTTTGACAAGTCCAATAACCTTAGTTATTGCAGCAATCGCAGCCTTAATTGCTATTGGTGTCTTGCTCTACCAAAATTGGGACACTGTTGTTGAGTTTGCTAAAACAGCATGGCAAGGACTATGTGATTTTATCAGTGGTATTTGTCAAGCTATCGGCGAATTTTTCAGCGGTCTATGGACGAAACTCCAAGAAATCTTTGAGCCAATAGGTCAATGGTTTGGCGAGAAGTTCCAGCAAGGATGGGATGCAATAAGCAATACATTTAGCAAGTTGGGCTCTTGGTTTGGTGACCGTTGGAACGAATCTAAAGATGCGCTTGCCGAAGCAAACACTTGGTTAGGTGATAAATTCAAGTCCGGTAGGGATAAAGTGAACTCAGCTTTTGAAAAAGTTGGCTCTTGGTTCGGTGACCGTTGGAATGATATCAAAGATGGAGTAAAAGAAGCTGATACATGGTTTGGAGAGAAATTTGAGAGTGCAAAAAAGAAAACTCAGAATCCTTTCCAAAAAATCGGTTCTTGGTTTGGTGATAGATGGAAAAATATGCAAGATGCCTTGAAAGAAATCCCCAACTGGTTCAAGAATCTGTTTAATGATGCAATGGATAATGCTAAAAACATCGTTAAAAGTGGTATCGATAAACTAAAAAGCTTCTTTAACTTTGATTGGAGCTTACCAAAAATCAAACTCCCTCACTTTAATATATCTGGTAGCTTCAGCTTGATGCCTCCTAGAATTCCATCATTCTCTGTAGATTGGTATGCACGAGGCGGTGTATTCAACTCTCCTAGCATCATTGGGGTCGGAGAAGCTGGTCAAGAAGCGGTAATGCCTCTTGAACGGAATACAGGATGGATTTCTATCTTGGCTCAAAAACTGGCTGAAAGAATGCCTGCTAATAATGTACCTACAGGTTATTCATTACCGGCTGGCGACATCGTTATCCAAATCGCAGGCCATGAGTTCGGACGGGTAGCTATCCAAGAAATTAACAAGGAACATGAACGAGCAGGTCAAACCTTGCTCAAGATTTAGGAGGTTAAATGGCACAATTGACAATCAATGGGGTGGCTGTGAAGCCTCCCAAATCTTTTCAGGTCGGTATTCAAGATATCGATGGAGAAACAGGGCGTAATGCCAATGGCGACATGGTGCGTGACCGTATCACGACTAAGCGAAAACTAGACTGTGAATGGGGCATGCTGACTCAGGAAGAAATGAGTCAGCTTTTACATGCTGTATCATCTGAATTTTTTGAGGTATCTTATTCAGACCCCATGGATGGGCAAGTCACAAAGACTTTCTACGTCGGTGATAGGACAGCTCCTAGCTATAGCTTTACTGAGAAGTTTAAACCTTGGTCTGGCGCTAAATTTAATCTGGTAGAGAGGTAAGAAAATGGATGCTTTAACCAGACGACAATTTGACAGAGCCATGTTTGCCAAGGAAAGGACGCTGACTATTCGTGTTGGTGATTATACTTCACGGGATATCAAAGAGGCTAGTTTTGAGTATGGCTACATCAAGGGCGATACTTATAAGCCTGGTGGAACCTGCGCTGGTAGCGGTAAAATTACCTTTACCAGTATCATTACCACGTTCAATAAGCTGGATACCCTGCACCCTGAGATTGGTCTACTGGTTGGGGATACCTACCAGTGGGTCAAGATGGGGGAATACTTCATCAACGATATTGAGATTGACCGAAACCGCAACACAACCACACTTGAACTTATGGATGGTATGTTTAAGCTCAATCGTGAGTATGTGACAGATTTGCATTTCCCAGCTGAAGTACGAGAGGTTATTCAGGAAATCTGCCTGAAAACAGGCATTGAGTTAGCGAATGACTATTTCGGAATCAGCGCGATGCGTTACCATGTCGAGCAAGTTCCTGAAGGAAAGAAACTTTCCTTTAGGGATATGCTGAGCGCTATGACTCAGATGATAGGGATGTCTTGTTTCTTCAACCGAGAAGGGAAGATGGAAATCCGTGATTTAACTGAGTCAAATATCACGATAAACGCAGACAGTTACTTCCTACATGGTTTAACCAAGAGTGAGATTGAGTATCAGATAGCTGGTATTACTTGTAAGACAGATAAGAAGCCTCTTACGGTTGGTATGAAGACAGGTCGGTCTTTGGAACTAGACAATGTCTTCATGACCCAGAGCGCTTTAAATGACCTGTATTACAAGCTGAAAAACCTGACTTACTATCCGTATAATCTCAACTACCAAGGGCATTTACTGCTTGAGGTTGGGCAGTGGGTAACCATTCAGACCAACAAGAAAGAAACCTTTAAAGTTCCTGTCTTAAGTCAGAGCTTTACTTTCAAAGGTGGTCTAAGAGGTCGTATCAGCGCAGATAGTAAAGCTGGAAATGATACGCAGTATTCTTACGAGGGTACGATTACCAAGCAGATTAAGCAACAAGATGGCATTGAAGCCAAAATCCAAGCGCAGATTGAAGCAGCAGATAAAGATTTTGACCAAAAGGTCGACAAAATCAAAAAGGACTTTAACGATCAAGTAGAACTTGCCAAGGCTAAGGCGGAAGAAGTCAAGCAAGAAGTGTCTGACACTATCAATCAGCGTTTCAATAGCTTTCATGATGAACCTTTACGAGAATCAAGGCGCAAGGCTGAGGAAGCTTTGAGACAAGCTGGCGCAAGTAGCTCTCTTGCTCAGGAAGCCAAGCAGATTGGGCTGGATTCTGTTGCTAGACTTGAAGCGTTTAAGTCGCAGACTAGGAGTGCTCAGACGGCTTTGTCGGGTGATTTGAATCTTCTAAAGCAGACAGTTACCAATGATATAAGCTCCAAGCAAAGGCAACTTAAAACTGACATTTCCAAACAAGTTCAAGCTCTCGGTCAGATAAAGAATGACTTGGCTGGAGTCAGAAGCTCTCAGGCAAGATATGAAGAGACGACTAAAGGCAGGCTAACTGCACTGACGAACAGAATGGAAGGGAAAGCTAACAAATCAGAAGTCAGGCAAACAGCAGAGACTCTGACGAGTCAGATAGACCGTATACAAGAAGAGAGCTCTACTCGTATTTCAACAATGACCTCTCGTTTTAATCAGCGCGCTGATGCGCTTGATGCTGGAGTGAGGCGTTTGACTGAAGGTCTCAGAACCAAAGCGGATATCAGCTCCCTCAACGTGACTGCTGAGAATATCCGGCAATCTGTGAAGAGTCTTGAGACAGACACGCAGAACAAACTAAATCAGAAGTTGAGTCAGGCTGAATTTGAGGTGCAGGCTGGCTCTATCCGTCAGGAAATCCTGAACGCAACCAAGGACAAGGCAGATAAGACATTGATTAGGGCTGAAGCAGGGAAATTACGAGAAGAATTTTCAAATATGCAAGTTGGTGGTCGGAACTATTATCGTGATTCCGAGAAAATTCAACAGTCTCGTTTTGGTTTTGTGTTTGATAATCTAGATCCCTATCTTTCAAAGTCCGATATTGGGACAACTTGGACTCTCTCGTTTGATTGTAAACTCGATGAAGTTGATGGTTCTTTTCCTTTCCATATGTCGCATGGTGGGGCGAATGGCTTTGGTATAGAGGGACGAAAAGAGTTCACTGCGACTAGGGAGTGGCAGCGATTTAGGCTTACAGGTCCGGTATTTTTTAAAGAGGATGCGCCCTCTGAATCCAAGCTACAGATGACCCTATTCAATTCAGATTTAGGATACGGAGGAACTATTTTCATTCGTAGGATTAAACTTGAAAAAGGTACCCTAGCGACAGACTGGAGTCCAGCGCTTGAAGACACCAATGGTCTCATCACACAAGCTAAGGCTAGCTTTGAGCGAACAGCGCAGGAATTGCGAACGGATTTGTCGGCTGTTCAGGCCTATGTTGCTCAAGATGGTCAAAGACAGAAAAGCTTACAGCGCTATACTCGTGAGGAGAGCGCGAGACAAGCAAGAGCAGTTCGTGAGCAGATATCCAGAGATTATGTAGGGAAATCAAGCTATCAAGAAGACGTGGAGGGGATTCATCGGAGAATTGAAGGAGTTAAAACGAGTGCGAATAGAGAAATAACTAGCCAAATAGCTAGCTATCGTCAATCTGCCGACGGGACATTTAGGGATATTTCAAGCCAAATAACAACTTATAAGCAGGATATGACCAGGAACATTGCGAACCTATCCCATCAACTGGCAGGTAAGGTAGAGACTACTGACTTCCAGCGTGTTAAGGAAACCAGTGAACTTTACGAGCGGATTTTGGGCAATAGTGAAAATGGAATTGCGGATAAGGTTGCTCGCATGGCTATGACCAATCAACTGTTTCAGGTTGAGGTTGGGAAATATAGTGTAAGCGGCCCTAACCTCATTAAGAATAGTGATTTTAAAAATGATACGAATAAATGGGTCTCAACTCAAAATTTAGGAAGATTGGTTAAGCATAGCTTTTATCACAACGGGCAGAAAGACCTTATGCGTTTAAGTAATGCAACTAAAAACAAAAACTTTTTGTCTAGTCACCGTTTTAATCTTGAACGAAATACTGACTATGTACTGAATTTTAGAGGATTTAACAACAGTGCTCTAGCAAGCTATGATGTTTATATTTTGGGACGAAGAGCAGGCGAGAGCGATGGATTCACAATCTTTAAGAAAGTTGTTAGCAGCAAGAAACTATCTACCTCTAGATGCGAAGATGTCTCAGTAACTTTTAATTCCGGAGAAATGGATAATGCTTACATTCGTTTTGAGAACAATGGCTCATCATCAGGAACAGCTGATTTGTATATTACAGAAGTTGACTTGTACAAAGGTTATAAACCTAGAACATGGCAACCACATCCAGAAGATGCAGTCGCAGATGCGAATAAGAAGCTTGAAGCAACGCAAACAAAAATGACTCAACTAGCTGGCTCCTGGTTGGTTCAAAACATCAACAGTGCAGGTGATTTGATTTCGGGTATCAATCTAGGAGCCAATGGTCATAATCGTCTTTCTGGGAAATTAACCCATATAACAGGCGAGACCCTGATTGACAGAGCAGTCATCAAGTCTGCCATGGTTGATAAGTTGAAGACAGCTAATTTTGAATCAGGTTCAGTAACGACAGCTGTTTTAGCTGCCGAAGCGGTCACAGCTGATAAGGTAAAGTTTGATCATGCCTTTATTCGAAAACTTATTGCCAACGACGCCTTTATTGGAGAACTAACTTCTAAACGTATCTTTGCGACTAAGATTGAATCAGTTGTGAATCGCTCGACTTTCTTAGAAGCTTATCAGGGTCAAATAGGAGGGTTTACAATTGGTCGTTTTGCTCAAGGAAGAGGTCGCTGGATTTCTGGTGTCAACCAATTCTCGGTCGGCATGGGAAACGGCGAAGGCGGAAGCTACAATGGCGAAAATACCGCATTTTGGGCGAACTGGGGTTACAGTTGGAACAGTCCTGGCCCCAATGCTTGGTATGTGACAACGTTAGGAAACATGCATTGCCGAAACGGAGCAAATTTCCACGGTAGGGTTGACTTTTCGGATAGATCAAGAGTGAATTTTTATAGTCAACCGTCGTTTTCAAATGGAGCAGTGATAAATGGTAGTTTGAGGGTGTCTGGTCGTATCACTTATAGTGGCGGTGAGTGGCTTTACTCACCTATATATAATAAATTATGGAAAGATACTTCACAAGGAGGTACCTGGCTATATTTGAATAGACAAGGTAACGGAGGTAGCGACTGGATTGAGATGAATAAAAGAATCTCAGACCGTCGCTATAAATCAAATATTCAAGACAGTCAAGTATCTGGTCTAGATGTCATCGAAAAGCTGAAGACTTACAGCTATCGTAAAGAATACGATGGCCAAATTGAGGATATCTCATGTGGTATCATGGCTCAGGATGTCCAGAAATATGCCCCTGAAGCATTCTATGAGAATCCTGACGGTGCATATTCATATCGCACATTTGAATTGGTGCCTTACTTAATCAAGGCCATTCAAGAATTAAATCAAAAAATAGAAAAAATGGAGAACAGACATGGATAATCACACAATCGACAAGCTAGTCGCTGAGTCACTCGTCGACCGTTTGGCTGATATCGAATTGAACTATGCGCATTTAAATGTACACCATAGGCTGGCTTTGGCTGAATTACAGGCCTTTAAGGCGGTGCTGGAATATGACCCAGCGCTTAAAGAACTTTTTGACGAAACGCAAGCTAAAATGAAAGGAAATAAGGAATGAATTACGAAGTAGCAATTAATCCCTACTTGAAAGGTGGGGAAAATGTAACAGTTGTCGCAATCAAGATGGAAAACAAGGGGCGCTATTCTTATGAGCAGTGCGAATTGCCAGGTGACCACACACAGGATAGTGAGGACGCCCTTATCCAAGCGGTTTTGGAATTGGTTCGCACCGAACTGGACCCGACTAGTGCCATTGTCAAGAACCAAGAACAATTGGCTAAGACGACGGAAGCGCTGGAGAGAGCCAACCAGCTCATGGATGGCATGCAGAAGGTCAATCTCCAGAATGCTCAGGATATTGAGGATATCTTAGCGCGATTGGAGGAGCTGGAAGCTCAAGGAGAGTCTGACCAGGAGGAGACCGACGAGGACACCCCTCAGGTTACGGACACAGAAAACCAAGCTGAAGAAGCACAACCAACCCCAGCGGTAGAAGATAAGAAAGAAAGCGAGAAAGAAGATGACATTTCTGAAACGACAAACCAAGAGAGCCCTAGTGAAGACAATGGAGGTAGCAGCAATGAGTAAGATTACACTAGACCAAGCCAAAATCGACATGTACATCAACCTACTGGAACGTGGAGCAGTTGACTTTTCATGGGTACATAAACGCTGGAAAGACCGTGTGCGCAAGGAATTGAAGCGACGTGGTTTGAGCCATCTGGCAAACTAGCGAGGTGTTTATGACAGAGATTGAGCACTTATTGATTCGGTTTCTCTTTTCTCTGATTCCTGTGGTTGTCTTGTACTTTTCCATGAAGGACAGGGCAACCAAGCAGGAAAATCGCATGACAGCCATAGAAAAAGACATTGAGAACTTACGCGAATTTCGAATGTCGGCTAACAAAAGACTGGATAACCATGACGAACAAAACAAGGCTATTCTGGTGCTGGCTGAACAGGTCAAATCGCTAGGTGAAGATGTGAGAGAACTGAAAACCTTGATACAAAGTAAACAGTAAAGAAAGAGGTGCAGAATGGTCTGTAATCTCAATATGACCAATCTCGCACAGATTGACGGCGGTCACCTGATTAAGCAAGGGGACTTGGCTTCCACCTTTGGTTTTGCCCTCTTAGACGAAGACTACCAAGTCATCTCCTCTCTGGAAGGGGAGCAGGCGCTGATCAGTCTGACCAAGGAGGGCTACCAGTGGAAGAAGCAGGTAGCTGTTACCAGTCAAGGTGTGAGTTTCCATCTGGACGCTATCTTGCCGATTGGGAGTTATCGCTTGGAAATCACGGCTGGAGGCTATGTTTTCCCTAGTGATAAATCTGTCCATATCAAGATAGTCGCCTCAGATAAGGAATTGGTTACAGAAGAAGT
Organism: Streptococcus bouchesdurhonensis; assembly: GCF_948472335.1. The sequence goes on from NZ_CAOKTW010000002.1 coordinate 340,128, forward strand.
CCATGCTTTAAAAGAGCTGGATATTGCAAAAGAAGTCGAAAAACAGCTTGCAGGTAGAACTGTAGGCGAGAGCCCAGTAGGTCAGGAATTGCCAGACCTGCTCTTTTATTACAATTTAGGAAAGGTGTAACACAAAATGGATACTACAAAATTAACAGCATTCGCACAGGCAGTGGGGGAAGATAACAAAAAGGTAAACGAAGAGCTGAAAACGAAAGTCAGCACGTCTGACATGAACCAAGCAATTACCCGTGCTAAATCCGAGGTTAAGGCTGAAATCTTGGGTGAAGGTACCCCTGAGAATTTGGACACACTGAAAGAAATCGCAGAAAAAATCACAAGTATGGGACAAGATGAAAATAGCGCACTTCTTGGCAAAGTAACTGAAGTCAGCGGACGTGTAGACCAGATTGCCAACCTTGACTTGGTCGCAACCTATAACGCAGCGAAAGCGTGAGTGCTATGAGTAACCTTGAAAATCTAGCAAGAGCAATCGGTGAGGATGTCAAGGCTATCAAAGAAGACTCAGAGCTAAAGGATAGGGAGGTTAAGAAAAGACTGGACACCCTTGAGAGTAGACCGAAAGTCCATCCAGAAACCCTCGTTACAAAAGCGGAGCTGGAAGAGAAAGGCTACTTGACCTCCCACCAAGACTTGTCTACTTATGCCCAAAAATGGGAGTTGTACAATGATATCCCCATCAAGGCTAGGATTTCCGCCTTAGAAAATCGTCCATCATTCGATACGCTGACACCGACTCAACGGGATAGCTTAAAAGGGGATAATGGGCATAGTTTGAATGCCAGCGTTCGTATTGAGGGTTCTTATAAGAATGGCTCTACTAGCCGATTGAATTTGTTTGCGGATGTATTCTACGATGGCGAAGCAGTCACGAGCGGCTATACTCTTGATTATTACTACCGTGGTTTTGGCTATACAAACTGGCGTTCTTTGAGAAATCAGACCCCTGATTCAGCAGGAAAATTTGGCACATGGAGTGCTTCTCAGCGTTCTGGTGGTTGGTTTGAAGTTCGCATTGAAGTGAATTACAGAGGATTGAGAGCCTCTGCTTTTACCCATTTGGATAATGTCAACGATGGTGAACAAGGGCGAAGTGGAGTTCCAGGTCAGAACATTGTCAATCAGAACGGTTCGCAGGCACTCAACTATTGGGCCGGTACGCAAGAGCAGTACGATGCTATTACTACCAAAGACCCTCACACGATTTACGATATTTTTAAGTAGGTGAAGCTATGAGAGATAGAGTAAGAATCATGTTAGGAAGTAGAGAGATTGTCAAGCGCTATATTGGCGATAGGTTGGTGTGGTCGAGTGGACCGTCATTATTATTGGAAGTGTTAAACACAAGAATGTGGCAGTACTGGGGTGGGTACAATATTGATATTAAAGGTAATGATATTAAGGTTGCTGCTATACGATATGTACAACTCAATAATAGCAAATTAATAAGAATTCAGGCTGATATGTATAACCGAGGAGTCATATATCTAACTGGTACAAACTTAAGGGAGTATATAGGTAGCGTTAATGTTAAGTTTTATAGAGAATAGAAAGGGAACAACACATGACACAATTTAACGAACTCATCATTGCCTTTGCGACAGGCTTTTTAGCGGTAGTCGCAGGCAGCATGGTAAAAACAGTAAAAGATTATCTTTTGCGAAAAGGCGGAGAGAAAGCGGTGATTATCGCTGAAATCCTAGCCAAGAACGCAGTTCATGCCGTGGAGCAGGTAGCTCAAGAGACAGGTTTTAAAGGTGATGAAAAGCTTGAACAAGCTCGTGCTAAAATCCGTGCAGAGCTGACCAAATATAAGATCAGCATGACCGATAAGGACTTGGATACCTTTGTGGAGTCCGCAGTGAAGCAGATGAACGACGCTTGGAAAGGACAAGAGTAATGGATATCGATACAAGCAGACTACGTACAGGCTTGCCACAGGTTGGGGTGCAGCCTTACCGACAAGTCCATGCCCACTCAACAGGCAACCGCAACTCAACAGCTCAGAATGAGGCAGACTACCACTACAGAAAGAACCCTGAGCTTGGCTTCTTCTCTCACGTCGTTGGTAACGGCCGTGTCATGCAAGTAGGACCCGTAAACAAGGGCTCTTGGGATGTTGGTGGTGGTTGGAATGCGGAAAGCTATGCGGCAGTTGAATTGATTGAAAGCCATTCAACTAAAGAAGAGTTCATGACAGACTACCGTCTCTATATCGAACTCTTACGCAATCTAGCTGATGAAGCAGGTTTGCCGAAAACACTTGATACAGACGACTTGGCAGGTATCAAAACGCATGAATACTGTACTAATAACCAGCCTAACAACAACTCAGACCACGTTGACCCTTATCCATATCTTGCCAAATGGGGCGTTAGCCGTGAACAGTTCAAGCAGGATATTGAAAATGGCTTGACAATTGAAGTAGGCTGGCAGAAGAACGATATAGGCTATTGGTATGTACACTCAGACGGCTCTTATCCAAAAGACAAGTTTGAGAAGGTCAACGGCACCTGGTATTACTTCGACGGCTCAGGCTATATGCTTGCGAACCGCTGGAAGAAGCACACAGATGGTAATTGGTACTGGTTTGACCAGTCAGGCGAAATGGCGACAGGCTGGAAGAAAATCGCTGAGAAGTGGTATTATTTCGACGTAGAGGGCGCTATGAAGACAGGATGGGTCAAGTACAAAGATACTTGGTATTACCTTGACGGTAAAGAAGGTGCTATGGTATCAAACGCCTTTATCCAGTCAGCGGACGGAACAGGCTGGTACTACCTCAAACCAGACGGAACGATGGCAGACAAGCCAGAGTTCACAGTAGAGCCAGACGGCTTGATTACGACTAAATAGAAAGGCTTCAAAATAGATTACACCAACCGCAGGCTCAGGCTTGCGGTTTTTTTATTTTACAAAAACACACATTTTGAACGATTAGAAAGCAAAATCACAATCCTATTGTTCAAAAAAGCGTTTACATGAAGAATAGAGAGGTATTTTGTCAAAAATAAAAACAGTGACTGAAATCACTGCTTATCAGTTGTAGCAAATTCATAAAGTTTTTCCGCTGTGAGAAGTGCCATTTTGTCCATGCTTGTTTTTCCTTTTCTGAGATCAGAAACAGTAGTCCATGGAACTCCAGCACCTTGCGAAATAGTAGATGTAGACATCGAACTGTCTAGCAATTCTTGAATAACTTTTCTCATCTTATTTGTCCTTTTTGTTTTTTAGATAAATATATACATTGATTGCAATTATAAAAATAGCTATTGCGCTGACCATTGCATTTCCTCTTTTCATTTGATAAAATAGAGGTGTGAGGGGCTTTCGCCCCAACCTCTTAGCGTTTACCTTTTTCTTTGACGGGATTTCGGTTTACGCTTTTTGTTTTGCCTTGCGACCGTTATTGCGGTCACTAGACTTGCGATAGCAGTTACCGTTTCAGGAATATTGTCTATTGCCTTTTCAAGTAACCTAAGCCAATCTTCTTTGTTCAATTTCATCACCCCCTTTCCTTATCTTGATTATATTATATCACGGTATACCGAGAAAGTCAAGAGTTTTGATGAAGTTTTTTAAAAAAACAGGGGGCAAAAAAGGGGCAAAAGTGTCGTAAATCTCTGTAAAATGATGTAAAAACATTTATTTAAAAGCTCAAAATATAGCTATTTTAAAAGGTATTGTAAGATATAGTAAAACGATGTAAAGGTATTTGTAAAAGCCGATGAATTATAAAACCACGCATCCTATGTGACTCGTGGTTCTTTTTTATAAACTAGTAGAGTGTTTTGGTTGTACTTTTTGTTCAGGGTCTATGTAGTTGATAGCATTATTGACAGCAGTTGGAGCTTCTCCGAGACCTGTCGCAATCAAGTCAATTTTTCCGTCATAGTAGCAGCAGTCACCAATAGCATAGATACCTGCTTGGCTGGATTCCTGTTTGCTGTTGACGATAATCTTGTGTCGGTTGAGTTCCAACCCCCAGTTTTTAAGATTACCGACAGAAGATTTGAAACCATAGTTGACAAAGAGGTGATCTAAGTCAATCGTTTCGGTTTCATCAGATTTGACTTTTGTGATTTCAAGTTTATCAATCGTGTTTCCATCTCCAAGGAGTTGGCTAGGGACGAATGGTGTCTTGATGGTCACAGATGATTCTTGCAAGGCTTGAACGCTGTGTTCCAAGGCACGGAAATTATCTCTGCGGTGAACAAGGGTAGTTGGTGCGATTTTTTCAAAAGCCAAAGTCCAATCCACAGCCGAATCTCCCCCACCAAGAATGGTCACTTTCTTACCAGCGTATTGCTGAATGTTAGAAACGTGGTAGTGGATATTTTCATAGCTCTCAACCCCTTCAAGTTCCAGCGGACGTGGTTTGAAGGCACCGCCACCCATAGCGATGATAACTGTTTTAGTCAGGTGACTTCCTTTAGAAGTTGTGATGGCAAATTCTTCTTCTTGTTTGTCAATCTCAAGAACCGTTTCATTGAGATGAATAGGGGTATCAAAGCTGTTTAGCTGTTCAATCAAGCGGTTAGTCAACTCTTCTCCAGTCAGGTTTGGGAAGCCTGGTACGTCTAGGATTTCCTTTTCAGGGTAGAGAATAGCAGGTTGTCCACCTAGCTGGGGAAGAGAGTCGATGATTTGAACCTTGGCTTGGCGTAGGTGGGCATAAAAGGCTGCAAAAAGCCCGACAGGACCACCACCCACAATGGTAATATCATAGAGTTGAGACATAGTTTCTCCTTTGTTTTTTCTAGTCAGTTTATTTTATCATATTTTTGTTCAATGTAAAATGGACTAGGATAGGGAAAAAAATGCCAGAAAATGGTATAATAGGATGAAAGTGTTTTGATAGGGAGGATATCAGGGATGAATTTTCAACAATTATCCAATCTGCAATATTGGACCAGTTTGTTTGCAAGTCCATGGACGATAGCTATCAATCTGATTGATATTTTGATTGTTGCTTATATTTTATACCATTTTACAAAAGCTATTGCAGGAACCAAGATTATGATTTTGGTACGTGGAGTTTTGGTGTTTATTTTAGCTCAAATCCTTGCAAATATGATTGGTTTGACTACGATTTCTTGGTTAATCAATCAAATTATTACTTATGGGGTTATTGCGGCGGTTGTTATCTTCTCTCCAGAGATTCGGACTGGTTTGGAACGTTTGGGAAGAGCGACAGATTTCTTTTCCAATGCCCCTATTAGTGCTGAGGAACAGATGATTCGTGCCTTTGTTAAGTCTGTTGAATACATGAGTCCTCGTAAAATCGGGGCCTTGGTTGCTATTCAGCGTGTACGTACCTTGCAGGAGTATATTTCGACAGGAATTCCCTTGGATGCTAAGATTTCTGCAGAACTTCTCATTAACATTTTTATTCCCAACACTCCCCTACATGATGGTGCGGTGATTATCAAAGAAGAACGTATTGCTGTGACGTCTGCCTATCTGCCCTTGACAAAAAACATAGGGATTTCCAAGGAATTTGGGACCAGACACCGGGCGGCTATCGGTTTATCAGAAGTCTCAGATGCCTTGACTTTTGTCGTATCAGAGGAAACGGGAGGAATTTCGATAACCTATAATGGAAGCTTTAAGCACAACCTAACACTTGATGAATTTGAAACAGAATTACGTGAAATCTTACTTCCAAAAGAGGAAGCGGGTCTTAGTTTTAAAGAACGATTGCTAGGAGGATGGAAACATGAAAAAAAATAGTTTATATATCATATCCTCACTCTCTTTTGCTTGTGTCTTATTTGTCTATGCTACGGCGACGAATTTTCAAAACAGTACCAGTGCTAGGCAGGTAAAAACGGAAACCTATACGAATACAGTAACAAATGTTCCTATTGACATACGCTATAATAGTGATGAGTATTTTATTAGCGGTTTTGCTTCAGAAGTCTCAGTGGTCTTGACTGGTGCAAATCGCCTATCGCTAGCTAGTGAAATGCAAGAAAGCACACGTAAATTCAAGGTTACTGCTGACCTAACAGATGCCAGTGTTGGAACGATTGAAGTTCCTTTGAGCATTGAAGATTTACCCAATGGGCTGACCGCTGTGGCGACTCCGCAAAAAATTACAGTCAAGATTGGGAAGAAGGCTCAGAAGGATAAGGTAAAGGTTGTACCAGAGATTGACCCTAGTCAAATTGATAGTCGGGTACAGATTGAAAATGTCACGGTGTCAGATGAAGAAGTGTCGATTACGAGTGATCAAGAGACATTGGATAGAATTGATAAGATTATCGCTGTCTTGCCAACTAGCGAACACATAACAGGTAATTACAGTGGTTCAGTACCTTTGCAGGCAATCGACCGCAATGGTGTTGTCTTACCGACAGTTATCGCTCCCTTTGATACAACAATGAAGGTAACTACAAAACCAGCAGCACCAAGTTCAAGCACATCAAATTCAACTACAAGCAGTTCATCGGAGACATCTTCGTCAACGAAAGCAACTAGTTCAAAAACGAATTAAAAATAGAAAAAGGATTTTATAAAAATGGGTAAATATTTTGGGACTGATGGAGTCCGTGGAGAAGCTAATGTGGAACTTACTCCAGAATTAGCTTTTAAGCTAGGACGTTTTGGAGGCTATGTTCTTAGTCAACATGAAACGGAAGCACCGAAAGTCTTTATAGGACGTGACACACGTATTTCAGGGGAAATGCTAGAATCTGCCTTGGTAGCTGGTCTTCTATCTGTAGGAATTCACGTATACAAACTAGGTGTTCTGGCGACACCAGCAGTAGCTTACTTGGTAAAAACTGAGGGAGCAAGCGCCGGTGTCATGATTTCTGCTAGCCACAACCCAGCCCTTGATAATGGAATCAAGTTCTTTGGCGGTGATGGCTTCAAACTAGATGACGAAAAAGAAGCAGAAATTGAAGCCTTGCTAGATGCTGCGGAAGACACTCTTCCTCGTCCAAGTGCAGAAGGCTTGGGAACCTTGGTAGATTATCCAGAAGGCTTGCGTAAGTATGAAGGCTACCTTGTTTCAACTGGAACTCCTCTTGAAGGAATGAAGGTTGCCTTGGATACAGCTAATGGTGCAGCTTCTACAAGTGCCCGTCAAATCTTTGCAGACCTTGGTGCTCAGTTGACTGTTATAGGGGAAACACCAGATGGTCTTAACATCAACCTTAATGTTGGTTCAACCCACCCAGAAACCCTTCAAGAAGTGGTCAAAGAAAGCGGCTCAGCTATTGGTTTGGCCTTTGATGGAGACAGTGACCGTTTGATTGCTGTTGATGAAAATGGCGACATCGTCGATGGTGACAAGATTATGTACATCATTGGGAAATACCTTTCTGAAAAAGGACAATTGGCTCAAAATACAATTGTGACAACTGTTATGTCTAACCTTGGTTTCCACAAGGCCTTGGATCGCGAAGGTATTAACAAGGTAGTCACTGCAGTTGGCGACCGCTACGTTGTTGAAGAAATGCGAAAATCAGGCTACAACCTCGGTGGTGAACAATCTGGGCACGTTATCTTGATGGACTACAATACAACAGGTGATGGTCAATTATCCGCTGTCCAATTGACAAAAATCATGAAGGAAACTGGTAAGAGCTTGTCAGAGTTGGCAGCAGAAGTAACCATCTATCCACAAAAATTAGTCAATATCCGAGTGGAAAATGCCGTGAAGGAAAAGGCTATGGAAGTGCCAGCTATCAAGGCTATCATCGAGAAGATGGAAGAAGAAATGGCAGGGAATGGTCGTATCTTAGTACGCCCAAGTGGAACAGAGCCCCTCTTGCGTGTTATGGCAGAAGCGCCTACCACAGAAGAAGTTGACTACTATGTTGATACCATCGCAGACGTAGTTCGAGCTGAAATTGAGATGGACTAAAACTTAGAAAACTAGATGAAAATAAAAAATTATGGTACAATAGCTTATAATATTGTAGCCGAGGGAGAAAGATATGAATCTTAAACGTGAACAAGAATTTGTTAGTCAGTATCATTTTGATGCGCGTAATTTTGAATGGGAAAATGAAAATGGAGCTCCTGAAACTAAGGTGGATGTGAACTTCCAATTGCTCCAACATAATCAAGAAAATCAAGTGACTTCCTTGATTGTCATCTTGACATTTATGATTGTATTTGATAAGTTTGTCATCAGTGGAACCATTTCACAGGTAAATCATATCGATGGCCGTATTGTCAATGAACCAAGTGAATTGAGCCAAGAAGAAGTGGAAACTTTGGCTCGTCCATGTTTGAATATGCTCAACCGTTTGACTTACGAAGTAACTGAAATTGCATTAGACTTACCAGGAATCAATTTGGAGTTCTAATATGAAACTAGCTGTTATCACAGATTCTTCTGCCTATCTCAGTGCAGAGACCTTGCAAAGAGAAGATTTGTATGTCTTGGATATTCCTGTCAATATTGATGGTGAGGAGTATGTCGAAGGCATCAATCTGACTGCTGAGGAATTTTACCCAAAAATGGCTCAGGCTTCTGAATTGCCTAAGACCAGTCAACCAAGTATTGCCAAGTTAGATGAGATCTTAACTTCGCTCAAAGAACAAGGTTATACACATGCCTTGGGGCTGTTCCTATCTTCTGGAATTTCAGGTTTTTACCAAAATATTCAGTATATGGTGGATGACTATGAAGGTTTAACCATTGCTTTCCCAGACACTTTGATTACAAGCGCTCCCCTAGGCATCATGGTTGAAAGCGTCTTTAACTGGCGAGATCAGGGCGATGATTTTGCTATCATTCAGGATAAGCTAGCTATTCAAATCAGCCGTACGTCAGCTTTTATCATGGTAGATGACCTGGATCATTTGGTAAAAGGTGGGCGCCTTTCAAATGGGGCTGCCATTTTGGGCAATTTGCTTAGCATTAAGCCAATCCTTTATTTTAACGATCAAGGTGTGATTGAAGTTTACGAAAAAGTTCGTACGGAAAAGAAAGCAACCAAGCGCTTGATTGAAATCATCAAGGAAACAACGGCTTCAGGCCAATATCGGGTCATTGTCATTCATGGGAATGCTCCTGAAAAGGCTGAAGAATTGCGTCAGCACTTGATTGAATCTGGATTAAGTTCAGATGTTTCGCTTGCTACATTCGGTAGTGTCATTGGAACCCACCTAGGAGCAGGAAGTATTGCTCTGGGTTATATTCCAGTGATTTAGTTGGCACTTTTAGGCTAGTTAAGATGCCTTGTATCTTAGCAATTGAACACGGACTACCTGCCTCTTGAAAAAAGATGCCTGTCTTGCCTTTCGTGGGAAGTCAGCGCCATTCCCTATTTTTCATGGGTAGCTAACGTCCTTTGTATCTTAGACAGGAGTAGAGATGAGTATTCGAGTAATTATTGCTGGTTTTAAGGGAAAGATGGGTCAAGCTGCTTGTCAGATGGTCTTGGCTGATCCAGACTTGGACTTGGTAGCAGTTTTGGATCCTTTTGAGTCTGAGTCAGAATGGCAGGGAATTCCTGTTTTCAAGGATAAGGCTGATTTAGCAGGCTTTGAAGCGGATGTTTGGGTAGATTTTACAACTCCAGCTGTTGCCTATGAAAATACACGCTTTGCTCTTGAAAATGGCTTTGCTCCAGTAGTTGGAACGACTGGCTTCACGAGTGAAGAAATTACAGAGCTAAAAGTATTTTCTCGTGCCCAAGATTTGGGTGGCTTGATCGCTCCCAATTTTGCCTTGGGTGCTGTCTTGCTTATGCAATTTGCAAGGCAGGCTGCTAAATATTTCCCCAATGTGGAGATTATCGAGCTCCATCATGACAAGAAAAAGGATGCTCCGAGTGGAACAGCTATTAAAACGGCTGAGTTAATGGCAGAAGTTCGAGAGTCTATTCAGCAAGGTGCGCCTGATGAGGAAGAATTGATTGCAGGTGCCCGTGGTGCTGACTTTGATGGCATGCGGATTCACTCAGTTCGTTTACCAGGCTTGGTAGCCCATCAGGAAGTCATCTTTGGCAATCAGGGAGAAGGATTGACGCTCCGTCATGACTCCTATGATCGCAGCTCCTTCATGACAGGGGTGAATTTGGGAATTAAAGAAGTTGTCAAGCGTCATGAGCTTGTCTATGGATTAGAACACTTATTATGAGATTAACGCAAATGCCTTCTGAATTTCAGAAGGCTTTACCAGTATTAGAAAAAATTAAAGAAGCAGGTTTTGAGGCCTATTTTGTTGGAGGTTCTGTTCGAGATGCCCTTCTCAATCGCCCTATCCATGATGTGGATATTGCGACGTCTTCTTATCCAGAAGAGACCAAGCAGATTTTTCCGCGAACAGCCGATATCGGAATCGAGCATGGAACCGTCTTGGTCTTAGATGGGGATGAGGAGTATGAGGTAACCACCTTTCGGACAGAGGATGTCTATGTGGACTATCGCAGACCCAGTGCGGTTTCTTTTGTTCGCTCGCTAGAAGAAGACCTTAAGCGCCGTGATTTTACAGTCAATGCCTTTGCCTTGGATGAGACAGGGGAAATCATTGACTTGTTTCATGGTTTAGAAGATTTGGAAAAGCAAGTCTTACGAGCGGTTGGAGTGGCTAGTGAGCGTTTCAACGAAGATGCTCTACGAATTATGCGTGGTTTCCGTTTTCAGGCTAGTCTTGGCTTTGAATTTGAGCCAGAAACCTTTAAAGCTATGAAGACATTGACGCCACTTTTGGAGAAAATTTCTGTGGAGCGTACCTTCGTTGAGTTTGATAAACTCTTGCTGGCTCCATTTTGGAGAAGGGGCTTGGCTTCCATGATTGAGAGTCAAGCTTATGACTATCTCCCTGATCTGGCATCTAGCCAAGACAAACTTAACAGACTGTTTGATTTAGAGACTGATTTCACCTTTGAATCTTCAGAGCAAGCTTGGGCGGCTCTACTGTGGGCTTTGGAGATTGAAAATGCGCAGCCATTTTTGAAAGCTTGGAAGACCTCACGTCAGTTTGCCAAGCAAGTTCAGGATTTGCTGACTATTTTGGCCTTGCGTGAAAAGGGAGAATTGAGCAAGCGCGATTGTTATCGCTTTGACTTGGAGTTGCTTTTACAGGCTGAAAATCTTCGTCAGACCCAGGGAAAACCAGTCAACCCACAAGTCATAACAGAAACCTATCAGAGTTTGACCATTCATGACAAGAAAGAAATTCAGATTAATGGTGGCGTTTTGATTAAGGAATATGGCTATCAACCAGGTCCAGATTTGGGAGAGATTTTAACAGAGATTGAATATGCCATTGTCGATGGAGAATTGGAAAATAACCGTCAAGCCATCCATGCTTATCTAAGGGAGAAAAAATGAGTAATTTTATCGTTGAAAAACTAAGTAAATCCGTCGGTGACAAGACCGTTTTTAAGGATATTTCCTTTATTATCCATGACCTAGACAGAATTGGTTTGATTGGTGTCAATGGGACTGGCAAGACCACCCTTTTAGATGTCCTTTCTGGTGTTTCTGGCTTTGATGGGGATGTCAGTCCCTTTTCAGCTAAGAATGATTACCAGATTGGCTACTTGACTCAAGATCCTGATTTTGATGATAGCAAGACGGTCTTGGATACGGTTCTTTCCAGCGACCTCAAGGAAATCCAGCTCATTCGTGAGTATGAGTTGATTATGCTCAACTACAGTGAGGACAAGCAGGCTCGTTTGGAGCGTGTCATGACGGAGATGGACTCTCTTCAAGCTTGGGAAATTGAGAGTCAGGTCAAGACCGTTCTTAGCAAATTGGGCATTCAGGACTTATCCACTCCAGTTGGGGAATTGTCAGGTGGTCTAAGAAGACGGGTCCAGTTGGCGCAAGTTCTTCTTGGCAACCACGACCTCTTGCTTCTGGATGAGCCGACCAACCATCTGGATATTGCGACTATTGAGTGGCTGACCCTCTTTTTGAAAAATTCCAAGAAGACCGTCCTTTTTATTACCCACGACCGCTATTTCCTAGATGCTTTGTCAACTCGGATTTTCGAATTGGATCGCGCAGGCTTGACCGAGTACCAGGGAAATTATCAGGATTATGTTCGCCTTAAGGCGGAACAGGACGAGCGCGATGCGGCTCTTCTCCACAAAAAGGAACAACTTTATAAGCAAGAATTGGCCTGGATGCGCAGACAACCGCAGGCGCGTGCAACCAAGCAACAAGCTCGTATCAATCGTTTCCATGACTTAAAGAAAGAGGTTTCAGGCAATACTGCTGAGACAGACTTGACCATGAACTTTGAAACCAGTCGGATTGGGAAGAAAGTCATCGAGTTTCAGGATGTTTCTTTTGCCTATGAAAACAAGCCCATTTTGCAAGATTTTAATCTCTTGGTGCAATCTAAAGATTGTATTGGTATTGTTGGTGACAACGGTGTTGGAAAATCGACCCTGCTCAACCTGATTGCAGGCAGTCTTGAGCCGACAACAGGACAAGTTGTGATTGGGGAAACTGTTCGCATTGCCTATTTCTCTCAGCAAATTGAGGGCTTGGATGAAAGCAAGCGAGTTATCAATTACTTGCAGGAAGTGGCAGAAGAGGTCAAGACCAGCGGTGGTTCTACGACTTCGATTGCAGAGTTGCTGGAGCAGTTCCTTTTCCCACGTTCGACGCATGGAACCTTAATTGAGAAATTGTCTGGGGGAGAGAAAAAACGTCTTTATCTCCTCAAACTGCTTTTGGAGAAACCAAATGTTCTTCTCTTGGACGAACCGACTAATGATTTGGATATTGCAACCTTGACAGTTTTGGAGAATTTCTTGCAAGGCTTTGCTGGTCCAGTTTTGACTGTTAGTCACGACCGCTATTTCTTGGATAAGGTAGCGACTAAGATTCTCGCTTTTGAGGATGGCAAGATTCGTCCTTTCTTTGGTCATTATACCGATTATCTTGATGAAAAAGCCTTTGAAACAGATATGGCCAATCAAGTTCAAAAGTCTGAAAAGGAGAAGGTCGTCAAGGTCAGAGAAGACAAGAAGCGCATGACCTATCAAGAAAAGCAGGAGTGGGCAAGTATTGAAGGTGATATTGAAACCTTGGAAAACCGTATCGCTGCTATTGAAGAGGAAATGCAGGCTAACGGCTCTGACTTTGGTAAGCTGGCTACTCTCCAAAAAGAATTGGATGAGAAAAATGAAGCACTCCTTGAAAAATACGAACGCTATGAGTATCTCAGTGACTTTGATAGTTAGAAGAATAGAAAAAGCCCGTCTCATGACAGGATTTCTCTATTCTTTTTTTGTTTCCTGGTGGAAGACATTTTGCCAAGTTTCGTGGCGACGCCAGATACTGGTATGGACGATACCATCTAATTCATAGCAGATGAGTTTGGTCTTTTGACTGATGGAAGTGATTTGGATGTCCTTGATAGCTGAATTCAAGTCTTTTTCTGCTTTATAGGCCTCTTTATCCATCTGCTTTCCGTCTTGGCGAATATAGACAAAATCGTCAGCTAAGAGTTCTTCCAGTTGATTTCCTTGGTCAATCAATTGTTCACGCATGAGCAATTTTTTATAGACATTGTCTAAAATTTCATCCTCAGGGATAGGCGCTGGCTCAATATGGACATCGGTATCAAAAACCCCAAAACGTTCCTCCAGCATAGACTCGACCTGATCCGCGATTTCATGACTCTCAAAAACAGACAGGTCAGGGTTCATCTCTAGCGTAATATCCAGGTAGATGTTGCTACCGTAGGTACGACCTCTTTGGGACTTAACCTTGCTGATTTTGGGAATTTCCATGATGGCCTTTTGATAATCCTCAAGCAGACGGTCGTCAAAGCCATCCGAAAGGCTAAAGGAAGACTCGATGAAGATATCATAGGCAGTCTTTAAGATAAAGAAAGTGATGATGATAGCAACCAGTTTATCCACAATGGGATAATTGAAACTACTAGCTAGGATGGCAATGGTGGTTCCAAGTGAGGTGACAGCATCAGAAAGATTGTCCTTTGCTGCGGCCTTCAGTGCCTTGGAGTTGGATTTCTTACTGAGGCGAGTATTGTAGAGATAGACCACAAACATGATCGCTGCAGACATAATTCCTAGAGTTGCACCCAGAGGATCAATGACCGTTTCTTCACGACTGAGAATCTTTTGAATGGTATCCCTTAGAACATCAAAGCCAACATAGAACATGATGATGGAAGTGATTAAGCTAGCCAAATCCTCAATCTTCCAGTGGCCAAAACGGTGGTCTTGGTCAGCAGGCTGGCGTGCCATCCTGATTCCAATCAAGAGGGCCACATTTCCAATGATGTCCGACACGTTGTTGAAACCATCGGCCACCAAACTGGATGAATGAAGAAGATGGCCAGTAGCCAATTTCGCTGCAGACAAGAGCAGGTAGGTTGAAATACTGATAATGGCACCACGTTCAGCTAACTTGAGATTTGAGATAGATTGCTTCATTCAACTTCCTTTCTAGTCATATAGCATTCTACCATTATACTGGTTTTCAAGGGAAAATTCAAATAAGGTAGTTTTTACTCTTTTAAAACTACCCAAAATTTGGTATAATAGTACTACTCAAGGGAGTAGCTGGCAGAAACCTGTGATAGTGTCGTCATTCCGAATTTTATACTGAAAAGTATGTTTTCCGGCCCTATCTTAAATAGCGAGACTTGTTATGATTAACAGGTCTCTTTTTGTTTGTCGTGAAAAGATGCGATGAGGGAAAAGAGAGTCTGTTTTGCACACAATGTCAAGGAGGAGACACATGTCAAAAGAACAAGAACGCCAAGCGTTTTACACTCAGAGTCCTGAAGAGGTCTTGAAGGCTGTGGATGCGACCGAGCAAGGTTTGTCATCAAGTGAGGCGGAAAAGCGCCTTGCCGAATTTGGCCACAATGAACTCGAAGAAGGCGAGAAACGATCAATCCTGGTCAAATTCATCGAGCAATTTAAGGATTTGATGATTATCATCCTAGTTGCAGCAGCAATCTTGTCAGTCGTGACTTCTGGTGGGGAAGATATCGCAGATGCCATTATCATTTTAGCCGTGGTTATCATTAACGCTGCCTTTGGTGTTTACCAAGAAGGAAAAGCAGAAGAAGCTATCGAAGCCCTCAAATCCATGTCTAGTCCAGCTGCCCGCGTTCTGCGTGATGGGCACATGACTGAGATTGACTCTAAAGAATTGGTACCTGGAGATATCGTTGCCCTTGAAGCTGGTGACGTAGTACCAGCAGACCTACGTTTGCTAGAAGCCAACTCTCTTAAGATCGAAGAGGCTGCTCTGACAGGTGAGTCTGTACCGGTTGAAAAAGACTTGACAGTCGAGCTTGCGACAGATGCTGGTATTGGTGACCGTGTCAATATGGCCTTCCAAAACTCAAACGTAACCTACGGTCGTGGGATGGGAGTTGTTGTCAATACAGGTATGTACACGGAAGTTGGTCATATCGCGGGCATGCTTCAAGACGCTGATGAGACGGATACACCCCTCAAACAAAACTTGAACAACCTTTCTAAGGTCTTGACCTATGCAATCTTGGTCATTGCCCTTGTTACTTTTGTAGTGGGTGTCTTCATTCAAGGGAAGGATCCACTTGGTGAGTTGTTGACTTCTGTTGCCCTTGCCGTTGCAGCCATTCCAGAAGGACTTCCTGCTATCGTGACCATCGTTCTTTCCCTTGGTACTCAAGTTTTAGCCAAACGACATTCCATCGTTCGTAAGTTGCCAGCAGTTGAAACACTTGGTTCAACTGAAATCATCGCTTCTGATAAGACTGGTACGCTGACCATGAACAAGATGACAGTTGAAAAAATCTTCTACGATGCAGTCCTACATGACTCAGCTGATGACATTGAACTGGGTCTTGAAATGCCCCTCCTTCGTTCAGTTGTCTTGGCCAATGATACGAAAATCGATGTGGAAGGCAACCTGATTGGTGATCCAACCGAAACAGCCTTTATCCAGTATGCCTTGGACAAGGGCTACGATGTCAAAGAATTTTTAGACAAATATCCTCGTATGGCGGAGTTGCCATTTGACTCTGACCGTAAGCTCATGTCAACAGTTCATCCACTTGCAGATGGACGCTTCCTCGTAGCTGTTAAAGGTGCGCCAGACCAACTCTTGAAACGTTGTGTTCTTCGTGATAAGGCTGGGGATATTGCTCCGATTGATGAGAAGGTCACAAACCTCATTCATACAAACAATTCTGAAATGGCCCACCAAGCCTTGCGTGTCCTTGCAGGTGCGTATAAGATTATCGATAGCATTCCAGAAAACCACTTCTGAAGAGCTGGAAAATAATTTAATCTTCACTGGTTTGATTGGGATGATTGATCCTGAACGTCCTGAAGCCGCTGAGGCTGTTCGTGTGGCTAAGGAAGCTGGAATTCGTCCAATCATGATTACAGGTGACCACCAAGACACCGCAGAAGCTATTGCCAAACGTTTGGGAATCATTGATGCAAACGATACAGAAGACCACGTTTTAACTGGTGCTGAGCTCAACGAATTATCTGATGAAGACTTTGAAAAAGTTGTTGGTCAATACTCTGTTTATGCCCGTGTGTCTCCAGAGCACAAGGTTCGTATCGTCAAGGCTTGGCAAAAACAAGGTAAGGTCGTTGCCATGACAGGTGACGGTGTCAATGATGCCCCAGCTCTGAAAACAGCAGACATCGGTATCGGTATGGGAATCACTGGTACAGAGGTTTCTAAGGGGGCTTCTGATATGATTCTTGCAGATGATAACTTTGCGACTATTATCGTCGCAGTGGAAGAAGGACGTAAGGTCTTCTCAAACATTCAAAAGACTATTCAGTACCTACTTTCTGCCAATACTGCTGAAGTATTAACCATCTTCCTATCAACCTTGTTTGGTTGGGATGTCTTACAGCTTAGTTCATCTTTTGTGGATCAACTTGGTAACGGATACCTTCCCAGCTATCGCTCTTGGTGTTGAACCTGCGGAGCCTGGTGTCATGAATCATAAACCACGTGGACGCAAGGCAAGCTTCTTCTCAGGTGGTGTTTTGAGTTCTATCATTTATCAAGGTGTACTCCAAGCAGCTCTTGTTATGAGTGTTTATGGCCTTGCGATTGCTTACCCAGTTCATGTGGGTGACAATCATGCTATTCATGCAGATGCCCTAACGATGGCCTTTGCAACCCTTGGTTTGATTCAGCTCTTCCATGCCTACAATGTCAAGTCTGTCTACCAATCCATCTTGACAGTTGGCCCATTCAAGTCTAAGACCTTTAACTGGTCCATCTTGGTATCCTTTATCCTTCTCATGGCAACAATCGTTGTAGAACCGCTTGAAGGAATCTTCCACGTAACCAAACTAGACTTGTCACAATGGGGAATTGTTATGGCTGGAAGCTTCTCAATGATTATCATCGTCGAAATCGTTAAGTTTATTCAACGCAAACTCGGTTTTGACAAGAATGCGATTTAAGGGAGGTTTCGGATGTCAGCATATCAATTACCGACCGTATGGCAGGATGAAGCTAGTAATCAAGGAGCCTTTACGGGCTTAAATAAACCAACAGCAGGTGCCCGTTTCGAACAAAACTTGCCAAAAGGAGAACAAGCTTTTCAGCTTTATTCACTGGGAACACCAAATGGTGTGAAGGTCACTATCTTATTGGAAGAATTACTAGAGGCTGGTTTTAAGGAAACGGCTTACGACTTGTATAAGATTGCTATCATGGATGGGGATCAATTTGGTTCAGACTTCGTAAAGCTCAATCCAAATTCCAAGATTCCAGCCTTGTTGGACCAGTCAGGAACTGAAGAAGTAAGAGTCTTTGAATCTGCTCATATTCTCCTTTATCTTGCTGAGAAATTTGGAGCCTTTCTACCAAGTAATCCTGTGGAAAAGGTAGAAGTTTTGAATTGGCTATTCTGGCAAGCTGGGGCTGCACCTTTTCTAGGTGGGGGATTTGGACATTTCTTTAATTATGCCCCTGAAAAATTGGAATATCCTATTAACCGTTTTACGATGGAAGTGAAACGCCAGTTGGATTTATTGGATAAGGAATTGACTCAGAAACCTTATATTGCAGGCAATGACTATACGATTGCAGATATTGCCATCTGGTCTTGGTATGGACAGTT
This sequence comes from Streptococcus bouchesdurhonensis, assembly GCF_948472335.1. The sequence continues at coordinate 358,204 of NZ_CAOKTW010000002.1, forward strand.
AGTTCAAGGAAAACTTTACCAAGGTTCTGCAAAATTCTTGGATGCCTCAAGTTACCAGAATTTAGTAAAATGGGCAGAAAAAATTGCCAATCGTCCAGCTGTTAAGCGTGGGATGGAAGTAATTTATAAAGAAATTAATACTCTTTGAAAATCTCTTCAAACCACGTCAGCGTCGCCTTGCCGTATATATGTTACTGACTTCGTCAGTTCTATCTGCAACCTCAAAACAGTGTTTTGAGCAACCTGTGCTAGCTTCCTAGTTTGCTTTTTGATTTTCATTGAGTATAAGTAGCAAAAAAGTCATCTTCGGATGGCTTTTTGCTACAGTTGAGGGAAAGGGCTTGCAGTTATCGGCTTTTGTGCTATAATTGTTATAATATAGTAAAAAACAAGAGGAGTGTGAGGAAGTGGAAAAGAAAATTGTAAAAGATATTTTGTTTTTATCTCAGGTATCTCAGCTTAACAAGTCAGGAAGACCTTTATCTTGCCAGAGATTTGCAGGATACACTCTTAGCAAATCGTGAGACCTGCATTGGTCTAGCTGCCAATATGATTGGGGTGCAAAAGCGCGTGATTATCTTTAATCTTGGCTTGGTTCCCGTGGTCATGTTTAACCCAGTGCTTCTGTCCTTTGAAGGATCCTATGAGGCAGAAGAAGGCTGTTTGTCCTTGGTAGGTGTGAGATCAACTAAGCGTTATGAAACCATAAGGCTTGCCTATCGTGACAGCAAGTGGCAGGAACAGACCATTACCTTGACAGGCTTCCCAGCTCAGATTTGCCAGCATGAGCTGGATCACTTGGAAGGACGAATCATTTAGGAGGAAAGCAAATGAAACGAATAGTCTTTGAACTTATTTTTATCGCAACGACCTGGTATATCTTTTTACCGCCCCTTAACCTGACCAGCTGGGAATTTCTCTTCTTCCTCTGTGGGCATTTGTTAGTTGTGGCAATCTTATTTGGCTTTGGCAAGGGGATAAACCTTGTCAAAACGGTTCATGTGCGCCACGGTAAGGCGGAAGCTGCCTTAAATCTTGAGGGTTTCAAAATCAATCGGTTAGGGAAAATTCTGTTAGCTTCGATTGGAGGAATTCTTCTCTTGGCAGCTTTGGTTTCCTTGGTAACTTCCAGCATGTTTCAGGCTAAAAATTATGCCAATGTAGTCACGGTTACGGAAAAAGACTTTACTGAATTTCCTAAGAGTGACACCAGTAAGGTTCCTATCTTAGATAGAAGTACTGCTGAAAAAATTGGTGACCGCTACTTGGGTTCCCTAACAGATAAGGTGTCGCAGTACGTAGCGGCAGATACCTATACCCAATTGACAATTGATGGGAAACCTTATCGAGTGACGCCACTAGAATACGCAGACCCTATCAAGTGGTTTAACAATCAAGCTAAGGGAATCGGTGAGTATATCAAGGTGGACATGGTAACTGGAAATGCGGATTTGGTGGACTTGAAGACACCAATCAAGTATTCAGACTCGGAGTATTTTAACCGTGATGTCAAACGTCACCTGCGCTTGAAGTACCCGACCAAAATCTTTAAAACTCCATCTTTTGAGGTGGACGATGAGGGCAATCCTTTCTATGTAGCAACGGTTTACCAAAAGCAATTTGGACTTGCGGTTCCTCGTCCTGCTTCAGTCATTATCTTGGATGCTACAAATGGAGAAACCAAGGAATACAGCTTATCAGATGTTCCAGAATGGGTGGATAGGATCTATCCAGCAGAGGAAACCATTGAGCAAATCAACTACAACGGCAAGTACAAGGACGGTTTCTTGAATGCCATGATTTCCAAGAAAAACGTGACCCAGACTACCAATGGCTATAATTACTTGTCTATCGGTAATGACATCTATCTCTACACAGGTGTGACGTCGGCTAATGCGGATGAGAGTAATCTTGGTTTCATCCTTGAAAATATGCGAACAGGAGAAATTACTAAGTATAGCTTGGCTTCTGCGACAGAAGAATCAGCCCGTGAATCAGCAGAAGGTGCTGTTCAGGAGAAATCCTACAAAGCAACCTTCCCAATCCTCATCAACCTCAATGACAAGCCTTTCTACATCATGGGTTTGAAGGACAATGCTGGCTTGGTCAAAGAGTATGCTCTAGTAGACGCAGTCGAGTACCAAAATGTTATCGTAGCTACTACAGTGGAAGAGATGCTCAGCAAGTATGCCAATAAAAACGACCTTGAAATTGACAATGCAACGACAGAAAGCATCAAGGGAGTAGTAGCAGACCTCAAATCAGCTGTTATCAAGGGCGACACCGTCTACTTCTTTAAAGTTGATGGCAAGATTTACAAGGTTAAGGCCTCAGTATCAGATGACCTTCCTTACCTTGAAAATGGTAGAACCTTCGAAGGTCAAGTAGGAAAAGACAGCTATCTCAAGACCTTTAAAGTACAGTAATACTCTGCGAAAATCTCTTCAAACCACGTCAACTTTATCTGCAACCTCAAAGCTGTGCTTTGAGCAACCTGCGGCTAGTTTCCTAGTTTGTTCTTTGATTTTCATTGAGTATAAAAAAGGTTTATTTAAGAAATATATGTTATAATAAAATAAATTAAGACTAATGGAGGACAAAGAAATGGGTTTTTATTTGATGCTTGCTTCAATGCTACTCGGACTGCTCGCTTTGAAGATAGGTTTTTCTCAGTTCAAGGAGAACAAAGATAAATTCTTATCTATCTTAACAAGTTTAGCTGGGCTAGCCCTTGTTCTCGTGGCTGTCTGGTTAGGATGGCCCAAATAAATAGAAAAACCCTCGGTTAAACCGAGGTTTTTCATACTCTGCGAAAATCTCTTCAAACCACGTCAACTTTATCTGCAACCTCAAAGCTGTGCTTTGAGCAACCTGCGGCTAGTTTCCTAGTTTGTTCTTTGTCATTGAGTATAAAAAAGGTTTATTTAAGAAATATATGTTATAATAAAATAAATTAAGACTAATGGAGGACAAAGAAATGGGTTTTTATTTGATGCTTGCTTCAATGCTACTTGGACTGCTCGCTTTGAAGATAGGTTTTTCTCAGTTCAAGGAGAAAAAAGATAAATTCTTATCTATCTTAACAAGTTTAGCTGGCGCAGCCCTTGTTCTCGTGGCTATCTGGTTAGGATGGCCCAAATAAATAGAGAAGCCTCGGTCAAACCGAGGTTTTTCATACTCTTCGAAAATCTCTTCAAACCGCGTCAGCTTCCTAGTTTGCTCTTTGATTTTCATTGAGTATCAGATGAATTTCTTGGTTGTGGCTAAAAAATATGCTACACTATCAATATGAAAATTTTAATCCCTACAGCAAAAGAAATGAACACAGACTTGCCGAGTATCGAGGCAACACCTTTAATACCAGAAAGTCAGGCCGTGCTGGATGCCTTGGCCCTCTATTCTGCTAGTCAATTGGAGAGTTTTTATAAGGTATCAGCCGAGAAGGCTGCGGAAGAATGTCAAAATATCCAAGCTTTGAAAAGGCAAACTGCTCAACACTACCCAGCTCTTAAACTTTTTGATGGGCTTATGTACCGCCATATCAAGCGAGATAAGTTGACCGAGGCGGAACAAGCCTATCTTGAAAATCATGTCTTTATTACTTCGGCTTTGTACGGTGTCGTTCCAGCCTTGTCATCTATGGCCCCTCACCGTTTGGACTTTTTGATGAAGTTAAAAGTCGCTGGTAAGACTTTAAAGAGTCATTGGAAGGCAGCCTATGATGAAGCTGTGAAGCAGGAAGAAGTGATTTTCTCCCTCTTGTCGTCCGAGTTTGAGACGGTATTTTCTAAGGAAATCAGAGAAAAAATGGTGATCTTCAAATTTATGGAGGATAGAGGCGGTCAGCTGAAAATTCACTCAACCATTTCCAAGAAAGCGCGTGGTGCCTTCCTGACAGCCCTGATAGAAAATCAAGTACAGACGGTGGAGGAAGCTCGTCGCTTAAGCTTTGCAGGATTTACCTACCGAGAAGATCTGTCCCAGCCACAGGAATTGGTTTTTGTTAAGGAAGTATAGAAATCAGATATTTTGTATTTGGCAATATGTATCATCAGCTATTTTAGTTTATAAATGAAAAAAAGCGAACAAGCTAGTCTTCTGAGTGTCAGAAAAGTAGTCTTGTTCGCTTTTATTATATTAGTTACTTGATAGCATTGACCAAGTCTTCCGCTTGTTTTTCAAGTGAGCTTAGGACTGTTTCTTCAAGAACCAATTTTCCGTCTGCCCAAGCAGAGTCATTAACACGTGCAGCAGTGAAATCACCAACGCCTTGTGTACGGATAAATGTCAAGAGGTCTTTGTAGATAGCGAAAAGTTGATCGTGCCCTGCATTGGCTACAGATGATACTGTGACAAACTTGTCTTGAAGGGCAGAAACGCCACGTGTATCAGACAAGTCAAGGGCACAGATAGCCAGTCAAGCAAGTTTTTCACTGTACCAGGGATAGAGAAGTTGTAGACTGGAGAGAAAATCCAGATAGCATCCGCAACGAGAACTGCTTCACGAGCAGCAGATACAGCTGGATGAGTTGGAACTTCCAAATCTTGGCTGAAGAGAGGGATAGCTGAATAATCAAGATAGCTAACTTCTGCTTTACCAGCAAGTGCTTTCTCAGCTTCGAGGGCCATTTGGTGGTTGAAAGAACCTTGGCGTAGTGATCCGACGATAAATAATACTTTTTTAGACATGATGTGTCTCCTTTTTCTTAAATTTACGAGAATTTTCTCGTTGTTATAAAATATATTACAACAAAGCAAAACAACTTGCAAGAAATTTGCTCAGAGTTTATTTGAAAATTGTAAAATTTCGGAAACTCTAGTCATTTGTGACTGAAAAAGTAAGAACTGTTTCACTTTCAAAATCGGTTTTGTTTGAAGGAAGAAATAAAGTGCGATTGTTCTTGCATTCACTTGTAATAAAGCCCAATAGATGGTAAAATAGACGAGTGAAAAAAAGACAAAACAAAGTAAAAAATAATCTACTGTGGCAGTATGGTCTAGGGATGACGATTTTGTTTGTGGTTATCAGTGCTTCCTTTCTGTATCTAGTGTTTCTGAGTATGAAACCTTATCAAACAGCTAAAAGTGAAGGAGAAAAATTAGCTCAGCAGTATGCAGGATTAGAGCAGGCTGATCAGGTTGACTTATACAATGGCTTGGAATCCTATTATAGCGTTCTTGGCCGTAATAAAAAACAAGAAGCACTTGCTGTCCTGATTGGAAAAGATGACCACAAGATTTACGTTTATCAGCTAAATCAAGGTGTTTCACAAGAAAAAGCAGAAGCTGTTTCGAAGGAAAAAGGAGCTGGCGAGATTGACAAGATTACCTTTGGCCGTTATCAAGACAAACCAATCTGGGAAGTCAAGTCAGGCTCTGATTTTTATCTAGTAGATTTTGAAACAGGAGTATTGGTCAATAAGGAGGGCCTATGAAACTATCCAACCGTGTTTTAGAAATGGAAGAAAGTGTGACCTTGGCTGCTGGAGCTCGTGCCAAAGCACTCAAGTCTGAGGGAAGAGATATCCTGTCTCTAACCTTGGGTGAGCCAGATTTCACTACTCCAAAAAATATCCAAGATGCCGCCATTGCATCGATTCGAGATGGGCGTGCTTCTTTTTATACAGTAACCTCAGGCCTGCCAGAGCTCAAGGCAGCGGTCAATACTTACTTTGAACGCTTTTACGGCTATTCTGTAGCGCCAAATCAAGTGACAGTCGCTGCTGGAGCCAAATATTCTCTCTATACCTTCTTTATGGCTGTGGTCAATCCAGGTGATGAAGTTATCATCCCAACCCCCTACTGGGTAAGCTATGGAGACCAGGTCAAGATGGCAGAAGGTGTGCCAGTCTTTGTTCCTGCTAAGGAAGATAATCACTTTAAGGTGACCGTAGAGCAGTTAGAAGCAGCTCGCACAGACAAGACCAAGGTTTTGGTGCTGAATTCGCCATCCAATCCGACAGGTATGATTTACACCCGTGAGGAACTCTTGGCAATCGGAAACTGGGCTGTAGAAAAGGATATTCTCATTCTAGCAGATGATATCTATGGGCGCTTGGTCTATAATGGTCATGAGTTCACACCGATTTCTAGCCTATCTGAGGCAATTCGCAAGCAAACAGTGGTCATCAATGGTGTGTCTAAAATCTATGCCATGACAGGTTGGCGGATTGGCTATGCCGTTGGAGAAGCAAACATTATTGCTGCCATGTCCAAGATTGCAGGTCAAACAACTTCGAATCCGTCAGCAGTAGCCCAGTATGCAGCAGTTGAGGCTCTATCAGGTGAGCAAGATACTGTAGAAAGCATGCGTCAGGCTTTTGAGGAACGTCTCAATACCATCTATCCCCTTCTTGCTGAGGTGCCAGGATTTGAAGTGCTCAAACCGCAAGGAGCTTTCTATCTCTTCCCAAATGTCAAAAAAGCTATGGAGATGAAAGGCTATACAGATGTGACAGATTTTACAACCGCTATCCTAGAAGAAGCCGAAGTGGCCTTGGTAACAGGAGCAGGATTCGGAGCACCAGAAAATGTCCGCCTCAGCTATGCGACAGACCTAGACACGCTTAAAGAAGCAGTTAAACGCTTGAAAGCATTTATGGGTAGTGAGAATGATTGATCATTTTGAGATTAAGGTAAAGGATTTACAAATTTCAGAAGGATTTTATAAGAGTTTTCTCGCTCCTTTGGGCTATAAATTGGCTTTTAAGACTAGTTCTCTAATCAGTTTTCTTGCCCCGAACAGCCCTCATCCTGGTGGTGATTTTTGGCTGGCTCAGGGGACACAAGATCCTATTCACTTTGCTTTTTTAGCAGAAAATAAGGAAGAAGTTCAGGCTTGTTATGAGGCTGGTTTAGAGGCAGGTGGGCGAGACAATGGGGCTCCTGGTTATCGCAGTGAGCATCCGATTTACTACGCTGCTTTTGTGATTGACCCAGATGGGAACAATATAGAAGTGGTTTGCCATAAAGAATAAAAAAGAAAAAGGAAAAATAATGACAAAACGTGTAACGATTATTGATGTAAAAGACTATGTTGGTCAGGAAGTGACGATTGGCGCTTGGGTTGCCAACAAATCAGGAAAAGGGAAAATCGCCTTCTTGCAATTGCGTGATGGAACAGCCTTCTTTCAAGGTGTAGCCTTTAAACCAAACTTTGTCGAAAAATTTGGTGAAGAAGTAGGACTTGAGAAGTTTGATGTTATCAAACGCTTGAGCCAAGAAACGTCTGTCTATGTGACAGGTATTGTCAAAGAGGACGAACGTTCTAAATTTGGCTATGAGTTGGACATCACAGACATCGAAGTGATCGGTGAATCTCAAGACTACCCAATCACACCAAAAGAACATGGTACAGACTTCTTGATGGACAACCGTCACTTGTGGCTTCGCTCTCGTAAGCAAGTAGCGGTGATGCAAATCCGTAACGCTATCATCTATGCAACATATGAGTTCTTTGACAAGAACGGTTTCATGAAATTTGATAGCCCAATTCTTTCAGGAAATGCGGCAGAAGATTCAACAGAACTCTTTGAAACAGATTACTTTGGAACGCCAGCCTACTTGAGCCAATCAGGTCAGCTTTACCTAGAAGCAGGCGCTATGGCTCTTGGTCGTGTCTTTGACTTTGGTCCAGTATTCCGTGCTGAAAAATCAAAAACGCGCCGTCACTTGACTGAGTTCTGGATGATGGACGCAGAGTACTCATACTTGACACACGATGAGTCACTTGACTTGCAAGAAGCTTATGTAAAAGCTCTTCTACAAGGTGTTCTTAACCGTGCGCCTCAAGCCTTGGAAACCTTGGAACGTGATACAGAACTCTTGAAACGCTATATTGCAGAGCCATTCAAACGTATCACTTACGATCAAGCCATTGACCTCTTGCAGGAGCATGAAAATGATGAAGACGCTGACTACGAACATCTTGAGCATGGTGATGACTTTGGTTCACCACATGAAACTTGGATTTCAAACCACTTTGGTGTGCCAACTTTTGTCATGAACTACCCAGCAGCCATCAAGGCCTTCTATATGAAACCAGTTCCTGGAAATCCAGAGCGCGTGCTTTGTGCAGACTTGCTTGCTCCAGAAGGCTATGGAGAAATTATCGGTGGGTCTATGCGTGAGGAAGACTACGATGCCCTTGTCGCTAAGATGGATGAACTTGGCATGGATCGTACAGAGTATGAATTCTACCTTGACCTTCGTAAATACGGTACAGTTCCACACGGTGGATTTGGTATCGGTATCGAGCGTATGGTAACCTTCGCAGCAGGAACAAAACATATCCGTGAAGCCATTCCATTCCCACGTATGTTGCACCGTATTAAACCGTAAGAATAGGAAAACGCCCATGTGGCGTTTTTTCGCATATCAGAGTTTTTACTTGCGTAAAAAAATTTTTTCTAGTATAATAGTTTATTGTGAGCGAACCTCACTTACCCCTTGCAAAGTCTTGGGGTCATTAGACCAAAAGGAGGAACATATCAATGGCTAAATACGAAATTCTTTATATCATTCGTCCAAACATTGAAGAAGAAGCTAAAAACGCTTTGGTAGCACGTTTTGACTCTATTTTGACTGACAACGGTGCAACTGTTGTTGAATCAAAATCTTGGGAAAAACGCCGTCTTGCATACGAAATCAAAGATTTCCGTGAAGGACTTTACCACATCGTTAACGTTGAAGCAAACGACGATGCAGCTCTTAAAGAGTTTGACCGTCTTTCAAAAATTAACGCTGACATTCTTCGTCACATGATCGTCAAAATTGACGCGTAAGAAGGTAAACTATGATTAACAATGTTGTACTTGTAGGGCGCATGACACGTGACGCTGAGTTGCGTTATACCCCATCAAATGTAGCAGTTGCGACTTTTACTCTTGCAGTAAACCGTACATTTAAGAGTCAAAATGGCGAACGTGAGGCTGATTTTATCAATGTCGTTATGTGGCGTCAACAGGCTGAGAACCTTGCTAATTGGGCTAAAAAAGGCTCACTTATCGGGGTGACAGGCCGTATCCAGACTCGTAGTTACGATAACCAGCAAGGACAACGTATCTACGTGACAGAGGTCGTGGCTGAGAATTTCCAAATGTTAGAAAGCCGTAGTGTGCGTGAAGGTCATACAGGTGGAGCTTACTCTGCACCAACTGCAAACTATTCAGCGCCTACAAATTCAGTACCAGACTTTTCACGTGATGAAAATCCATTTGGAACAACAAATCCATTGGATATTTCAGATGATGATTTACCATTCTAATGGACAACTAAAATTATAAAGGAGAAAAAACATGGCTCAACAACGTCGTGGCGGATTCAAACGCCGTAAAAAAGTTGATTACATCGCAGCAAACAAAATTGAATATGTTGATTACAAAGATACTGAGCTTCTTAGCCGTTTCGTTTCAGAACGTGGGAAAATCCTTCCTCGTCGTGTAACAGGAACTTCAGCTAAAAACCAACGTAAAGTAACAACAGCTATCAAACGCGCTCGCGTAATGGCTTTGATGCCTTTCGTAAACGAAGATTAAAAAAGAGGTCCGGTGGACCTCTTTTTCAGACCCTATTGGGTCTTTTTTTCACGAGCCTTGAAATGAAAGAGCGAGTTGAGGTCAGGGGGACCTCTTTTTCATGAGCTTGGAAACAAGAATGCGAATTAAGACCCCAACGGATCTTTTTTTCACGAGATAGTTTTTTTCTGACCTTGGCGTGCTATAATCCCGACTTTATCACTTAAAAAATACAAAAGGGCAGCTAACCCTTTGCGCCACAAGGGATTTCGCTGTTCTTTAATCTCGTTTAGGTGTTGTATATGGAGCTTTGGCGTAATTTTTGAGTTCTTCAAACTTCACGAACCCTTTGTTCCATTCCATGCCTAATAATCTATTTAGTAGCTGCATATCTGGACTTTCTTGTAGTCTATAGTAATTATCTTGTAACCTAGTTGCTTTGGCACTGTTGAGAGCATTAGCGATTCTCCTTGGACTCATCTTCCAATTAATTTGATGTTGGAGGAGTCGAAGATGAATTAAAGCGATAAAACAAGTCAAAAAATGTGCCTGTATATGATTTTCTGTCCATACATAAACAGGTCTACTTTCAAGCTCTGTCTTCGTGATGCGGAAGCAATCCTCAATCTTAGCTAACTCTTTATAAGCCTCCAACATCTCTTCATCTGTCATTCCAACTTCACTTGTTACAAGAACATTCACACCATCAAACTGAGCATCAAAATCAACCTGCTCATGGTCAATGGTAACAAGTGGGGAAAAAGGCTTTAGTTCCCCTGTTTTTTCATCCAGATAGTGGAGGTCTAGATATTTCTTGCCTCCTTTTTTACTGGTCTGTCGAAAGAGTTCCGCATTGGTTAGTTGGCTGGCATATTCTAAAGCACCTTCCCGACGAATCCGTTCTCGATCAGCGTATTTCTTAGACCAAGTAATCAGAACTTTCTCTTTGACAAGTGGAGAATCCTTCTTCGTTCCCAGCTTGCGTTCACGTAGATAGGACTTCTTTGCGAAGGTCAACTCCTTATTAAATTGCCAATCGTTTGGATTTAGAATTTGTGTTTGTAGCTCCTTTGAGGCGCCACGCCGTCCACGATGCTTCTGGGAGAAGAGCCATCCATCTTTTTGATGAATCATCTCAGAAATATTGTAAGAGCTATTCATAGCCTTATCGGCCACCACCACAATACGCTCAATTCCAAACTGTTTTTTAACTTCCTCAACAGCTGGAAGATAGGTAATAGGATCTGTTTGATTTCCTCTAAATAACTTATAACTGATGGGAATTCCATTCGTATCCATAAATAATCCTAATTGGACAATGGGTTTGGGACGATGTTCCTTACTAGGACCTCGCCTTCTTAGTCCTTCTTTTAGAATTTCACCATCAACTGAAACAACCGTCTCATCGGGGATATCTGTTTCAAAGTAGTAGTTCGTTACATCGTAGAAAACTAAACGTGCTTCACGCTTGGTCATGCGACTCACTTCTTTATGAAGATGAAGCAGAAGTTTTTCTTTCAAGGTATCCAACTTATCTAACGAACGATAAATAGCGTTGAGGCTTATTTCCCAATGACCAAATAAGTTTACTTGAGAAGCATAAGTAGATAACTTACTATCTGGATTGAGGACTCTCTGAAAAACTAATAGTTTTAAAACTTGAGCCAAATCGTACTCTGATTTCGATTTCACTGTCTTTAGAAACTCGGTTAGTTTTAACTCTTCAAACAGGTTATCCAAGACCATCCAACCATAGGACTGATCCACCTCATTCATAGGAGCCAGTAGGTCATAGCTTACTTGAAAGAATTGAGGTTCTGTTAGTAGACCTTCCTTTGCCTCACGTTTCAAACGTTCTAAGATATCAGGTTCCTCTACCTCTAGTTCATCTAAGAGACCATATTTTTTCAAAATACGCTGTCTGACTTTTCCATCTTTTCGATATCCCTCCACAAGATAGACATGAGTACGCCCTTCTTTGTTGGTTGTTGTTTTAATAAATGCCATACTCTATTATAGCATACATAATTATATACAACAAACAAAAAAGTTGAAAAATAGTCGGAAAATCCAGATGTACCAAGGGATTAAGTAAGGTCGGCGGAGAATTAAGTGATAAAGTCGGGCGAAATCAACCCTTGGAAATGAATGCTACTATTCAAAATAATGATGATTTAGTTCTGTACTTATCCAAGAAGTTCGAATAAGAGATAGCGAATTTCTTTGAAAATAGGGGATTTAGCTACTTTATGGTATAATGGAAAGAGTTAGATTGAAAGAGGTAGTGAGATGGATGCCAAATTAAGATATAAGGCAAAGAAGATCAAGATTGTCTTTTTTGATATTGATGATACATTGCGGAATTCCAAGACAGGTTTTATTCCACTTCAATCCCAGCTGTTTTTAAGCAATTACGTGAGAAAGGAATTTTGACAGGTATTGCTTCTGGACGAGGGATTTTTGGTGTCGTGCCAGAAATTCGTGAACTCAAGCCTGACTTTTTTGTAACCTTAAATGGTGCCTATATTGAAGATAAAAAAGGTCAGGTCATTTATCAACATCAGATTGAGAAGTCTGATGTTGAGGAGTATATCTCTTGGGCTAAGCAAGAGGGAATTGAGTATGGTTTGGTTGGGAGTCATGCTGCCAAGTTGTCGACTCGCACCGATATGATTAGTGAGGCTATCAATCCAATTTATCCTGATTTAGATGTGGATCCAGATTTCCATGAGAAAGAAGACATCTATCAGATGTGGACTTTTGAAGATAAGGGAGATGACTTACACTTACCTGACAGTCTCTCAGATAAACTTCGCATGGTTCGTTGGCACCAACATTCGTCTGATATTGTTCCGATTTCAGGCTCCAAAGCGACGGGTGTGGAAAAGGTTGTGGAACACCTTGGCTTGAAACCAGACAACGTTATGGTTTTTGGAGATGGGCTGAATGACTTGGAACTCTTTGATTATGTTGGAATCAGCGTTGCAATGGGAATTTCTCATGATAACATCAAAGAAAAAGCAGATTATATAACAAAAACACTAGAAGAAGATGGCATTTTTGATGCCTTAGAAGGATTTGGTATGGTAGAAAAAGAATTGCATTTCCCACAAGTAGACATTGAAACAGTAGAAGGTCCTATCGCGACTATTAAGACCAATCACGGGGACTTGCGTATCAAGCTCTTCCCAGAGCATGCTCCTAAAACAGTGGCTAACTTTGTATCTCTTTCAAAAGATGGCTACTATGATGGTGTCATTTTTCACCGTATTATCAAGGACTTTATGATCCAAGGTGGAGACCCAACTGGAACTGGTATGGGTGGCGAGTCCATCTACGGCGAATCATTTGAGGATGAATTCTCAGAAGAACTTTACAATATCCGTGGTGCCCTTTCTATGGCCAATGCAGGTCCAAATACCAACGGTAGCCAGTTCTTTATCGTGCAAAATCAACATTTGCCTTATTCTAAGAAAGAAATTGCTCGTGGTGGTTGGCCAGAACCGATCGCAGAAATCTATGCTAACCAAGGTGGGACACCTCACCTAGACCGCCGTCACACGGTTTTTGGACAGTTAGCTGATGAAGCATCTTACGCTGTCTTGGATGCCATTGCTGCTGTTGAGACGGGGGCGATGGACAAGCCAGTTGAAGATGTCGTGATTGAAACAATTGAAATCGAGGACTAAGATGAAAATCGGTGATAAGCTAAAGGGGCGTATTACAGGGATTCAGCCCTACGGTGCCTTTGTTGAGCTAGAGACGGGTGATACGGGGCTGATTCACATTTCAGAGATTCGGACAGGATTTATTGAAAATATTCATGAAGCCTTGAAAGTCGATGAAGAGGTTCAGGTTCAGGTAGTGGATTTAGATGAATTTACAGGGAAAGCAAGTCTTTCTATCCGCACTTTGGAGGAAGAAAAGCACCAGTTTCCTAGACGGAGACGCTTTTCAAGCGACCGTTTTAACTACGGCTTTGCGCCTCTTAAACGAATGATGCCAATTTGGACTAGAGAAGCCTTGCACTATTTAAAAAAGAAGAAGTAGTTTAGAGATTTATATTTTTTGTAATGTTAATATAAATATGCTATAATAGAAACATGGAAGAAGAACAATTATTAAAATCAGGGGAGCGCATTAACCAGCTCTTTTCGACAGATATCAAAATCATTCAAAATAGAGAGGTTTTTAGCTATTCGGTGGATAGTGTTCTCTTGTCACGTTTTCCGCGTTTTCCTAAAAAGGGCTTGATAGTGGATTTTTGCGCTGGAAATGGAGCAGTAGGGCTATTTGCTAGCACTCGTACTCAGGCACAGATTTTGGCTGTTGAGATTCAGGAGCGTTTGGCGGATATGGCTGAACGCTCTGTCCGTTTGAATGGTTTGGAAGAGCAGATGGAGGTCATCTGTGATGATTTGAAAAATATGCCTGCTTATATCCAGGGAAGTAAGGTGGATATGATTTTGTGTAATCCGCCCTATTTTAAGGTGGATCCTCATTCAAACCTGAACGAGAGTGAACATTATCTCTTGGCGCGCCACGAAATCACGACCAACTTGCAGGAAATCTGTCGCAGTGCCCAAAGTATTCTCAAGTCTAATGGACGGTTGGCTATGGTTCATCGTCCTGACCGACTCTTGGACATTCTGGATATGTTGCAACGACATAATCTAGCCCCTAAGCGCCTGCAGTTTGTTTATCCAAAGAGGGCAAAGGAAGCCAATATGCTTTTGATTGAGGCTATCAAGGATGGCTCGACAAATGGCTTTAAGGTCTTGCCACCTCTCATTGTCCACAATGATGATGGCTCTTATACGCCGGAACTCGAAGAGATTTATTATGGATTATAAGGCTTATATGTATGTGCTGGAGTGCCGTGACGGATCCTACTATACAGGCTATACGACTGATGTGAAGAGACGCCTCGCTGTCCATAATAGTGGGAAGGGAGCCAAATACACACGAGCACGCTTGCCAGTCAAACTCATCTATGCTCAAGGTTTTGCCAGTAAGGAAGAAGCCATGTCAGCTGAAGCCCTTCTCAAGCGTAAGAAGAGGCCACAGAAGGAGCAATTTTTATCTGAAAATCAAGATAGAAATTTACTCAGTTATTTTGAAGAGTAGCGGGGAGTTCTTTGACTCCTCTTACTTTTGTCAAAAAGCGAAAAAAATGCTACAATAAAGAGAATAAACAAAATGAGGTATTATCATGTATAAGATTCTAGTATTTGGTCACCAAAATCCAGACTCAGATGCCATCGGGTCGTCTGTAGCCTTTGCCTACCTTGCAAAAGAAGCTTACGGTTTGGATACGGAAGCTGTTGCTCTTGGAACTCCAAATGAAGAAACAGCCTTTGTCTTGAACTATTTTGGTGTAGAAGCACCGCGTGTTATTACTTCTGCCAAAGCAGAAGGAGCAGAGCAAGTTATCTTGACTGACCACAATGAATTCAACAATCTGTATCAGATATCGCTGAAGTAGAAGTTTATGGTGTGGTGGACCACCACCGTGTGGCTAATTTTGAAACTGCAAGCCCACTCTACATGCGTTTGGAGCCAGTTGGTTCAGCGTCTTCAATCGTTTATCGTATGTTCAAAGAACATGGTGTAGCTGTGCCTAAAGAGATTGCTGGTTTGATGCTTTCAGGTTTGATTTCAGATACCCTTCTTTTGAAATCACCAACAACACATCCAACAGATAAGATTATTGCTCCTGAATTGGCTGAATTGGCTGGTGTAAACTTGGAAGAGTATGGCTTGGCTATGCTGAAAGCTGGTACAAACTTGGCTAGCAAATCTGCTGACGAATTGATTGACATCGATGCTAAGACTTTTGAATTGAACGGAAATAATGTCCGTGTTGCCCAAGTAAACACAGTGGACATCGCTGAAGTATTGGAACGCCAAGCAGAAATTGAAGCTGCAATGCAAGCTGCTAACGAAGCAAACGGTTACTCTGACTTTGTCTTGATGATTACAGATATAGTCAACTCAAACTCAGAAATCCTAGCACTTGGTGCTAACATGGATAAGGTTGAAGCAGCCTTCAACTTCAAACTTGAAAACAATCATGCCTTCCTTGCTGGTGCCGTTTCACGTAAGAAACAAGTTGTACCTCAATTGACTGAAAGCTTTAATGCGTAAGATTTTAGGTGTCAGTTCAAAATCGGAAAGTCTAGTTTGCCTTATATCGAAAGGAGTTTCGGCTCCTTTTTTCTAGGAGTGAAGCATGTTAGCAAATGGCGATTTGATTTTTGTGAGAGATGAGTCAGATATGGGACAGGCCATCCAGACTTCCACAGGCAACTATAACCATGTTGTCATTTATTTGGATGGGATGATTTACCACGCTAGTGGACAGGCTGGTGTTGTCTGTCAAGAACCTGCAGACTTCTTTGAGCCCAATCACTTGTACGACCTCTATGTTTACCCAGAAATGGATATCCAGTCGGTGAAGGAAAAAGCTTGCAAACATCTAGGGGCTCCCTACAATGCTTCTTTCTATCCAGATGGAGCTGGTTTTTACTGTTCCCAGTACATGGCAGAAATTCTCCCCATTTTTGAAACTATTCCCATGAAATTTAGGGATGGGGAGCAGGAGATTAGTGACTTTTGGAGAGAGTATTACAGAGAACTAGGTCTGCCTGTTCCTCTGAACCAAGCTGGTACCAATCCTAGTCAGTTGGCAGCATCGCCTCTGTTAGAATGTAAAGAAAGGAATCTTCATGATTCAGATTTTTAATCCATCTCGTTTGACGAGACAGCCATTTTTTGGAGAATTGATCCGCTATCTGGACCAGCATGATGATGTGATTTTACGGGAAATTAAGGCCAAGTTTCCAGATGTAGCAGTTGACAAACTCATGGAAGAGTATATAAAGGCAGGCTTGATTCTACGGGAAAATAAGCGTTATTACCTCAATCTTCCTATGCTTGAATCACTTGATAGTCTTGAACTGGATCAAGAGATTTTTGTCAGAGAAGCTAGTCCTAGTCTATCAAGCCTTGTTGGAGCAGCGTTTTGAGACGGAATTATGCAATCAAACCAATGCAGCTATTTTAGTTGAAAAGACGGACTTTGCAAGATCAAAAATGACCCTGTCCAATTATTTCTACAAGGTCAAACATCAGTATCCTTTGACAGAAAAACAGCAGGAACTTTATGACATTTTAGGAGATGTTAATCCTGAGTATGCCCTCAAATACATGACAACTTTTTTGCTAAAATTTCTCAAAAAAGATCAACTGATGCAGAAACGCCGTGATATCTTTGTGGACAGTTTAGTTGTCCTGGGTTATATAGTCCAAAATGAAGATGGAAAGTATGAGTTGGCTGTCGATTTTGACAAGGAGAGATTAACTTTCTATTTAGTGTGATTGCTTTTTCTGAGCACATTGTTTGACTTTATCTATCGATAAGTTTATACTAATGTAACCGATAACACATATCGGAATAAAACTAAAGGAGACAATCATATGTCACTTGAAAACAAATTGGAACAAGCAACAGGCGCTGTCAAAGAAGGTTTTGGTAAAGTTACTGGAGACAGCAAGACAGAACTTGAAGGAGCTGTTGAAAAAACAGTTGCTAAGGCAAAAGAAGTAGTTGAAGATGCTAAAGGTGCTGTAGAAGGTGCCGTTGAAGGTTTGAAAAACGTTTTTACTAAAGAATAGGAAAAAATCAAGGGTTTCATTTTCCCTTGATTTTTTTTACAATCCTTATAAATAATTTTCTGCTACGACTGCATCTCCAGGATAGGCTTCTTTTTTCCTTGGACGATTTGGTAGCAATCTGCTCCCTTACCAGCAATAATGACAGCATCGAGTTCTTGTTCAGTGATGGCCATTGCTGCCTTGATGGCTTCTTGGCGATCCGCAATTTTTTCAACAGGATGATTGATGTAGCTACTAATTTCATCTGCAATGGTCATTGGGTCTTCATAGTTAGGGTCATCAGCAGTCAGAAAGACTTGAATCTCAGGGTGTTGATTGAGGAGGAGGCCAAAGTCCTTACGACGACTTTCTCCTTTATTTCCTGTCGAACCTAATACCAGAGCAATCTTTCCAGTTTGATGAGTTTCAACCACATTGATGAGTTTTTTGAGACTATCACCATTGTGGGCATAGTCGATGAAGACCTTGGCTCCATTTTTCTGAGTGAGGACTTCCATACGACCAGGAACGCGGGTTGCAGCAATTCCTTTTTTGATCTCCTCAAGATTAGCTCCGAGACAGAGGCAAGCAAGTCCAGCAGCAACGGCATTTTCTTGGTTGAAGTGACCAATCAGTTGGATATCATAATCACCAGCCAGTTTCCCACTAGCTGAAAAGCTAAAGGCTTTGGAATTCTCGATTTGATTATTTGATTGGCTACCATAGAAATCATGGTCTTGATCTGCCACTTGTTCTTTCAAGACAGAAAAGTGGTCCATGTCACTGTTAACGATGACTGCTCGGCTATTTTCCATCAAGAGACGCTTGTGGTAGAAGTAGTCTTCAAAGCTAGGGTGTTCAATCGGGCCGATATGGTCTGGGCTGATATTGAGGAAAACTCCCACATCAAAGGTTAGACCATAGACACGTTTGACCAGATAGGCTTGGCTGGAGACTTCCATGATGAGGTGGGTACGGTCATTTTGCACAGCTTGATTCATCATGTCAAAGAGGTCAATACTCTCAGGAGTTGTCAATGCAGACTTAAAGAAAGTCTTGCCATCTAAAGTTGTATTCATAGTCGAGAGCATAGCAGGTCGATGCCCTTGAGATAAGATGTTATAAGCGAAATAGGCTGCTGTTGTCTTACCCTTGGTTCCAGTAAAGGCAAGGAGTTTGAGTTTTTCCTGTGGATTACCATAGAACTCCATGGCAATCAAACTCATGGCTTTCTTTATATCGTTCACAATGATGACAGGGATACCGACTTCGTAGTCTTTTTCAGCTACATACCAAGCTAAGCCTTGTGTTATAGCAGAAAGAAGGTATTCTTTTTTAAAGGCAGCACCTTTTGCAAAAAAAAGAGTGTCTTCTTTTACTTTTCGGCTGTCGTAACTAATGCTATCAAAAACAACTTTGCTGTAGTTGTAGTGATAATGTCCTTGGTCGATAATCTCGCGGAAGAGACCATCTTTCTTTAATATATCTAATACGGTTTCAATCTTTATCATACTTTCTATTGTAAACCGAAAGTCGCAAATTTACAAGTAACAAGGAAAAGTTTATAATGGAAGATAAGGAGTGTTTCCTAGTTATCAAAATTGAATGAGGAATCTATGTCGCACGAAAACAATCACCAGCAGGCCCAGATGTTACGGGGGACTGCTTGGCTAACGGCTAGTAACTTTATCAGTCGCCTGCTTGGGGCCATCTATATTATCCCTTGGTACATCTGGATGGGATCTTATGCAGCTACGGCAAATGGTCTCTTTACCATGGGCTACAATATCTATGCCTGGTTCTTGCTGGTTTCAACAGCAGGGATTCCAGTTGCGGTGGCCAAGCAAGTTGCCAAGTACAATACCATGCGAGAAGAAGAGCATAGCTTTGCCCTGATTCGGAGCTTTTTAGGATTTATGACAGGACTTGGCCTCGTTTTTGCTTTAGTTTTGTATCTCTTTGCTCCTTGGCTAGCAGACTTGTCTGGCGTGGGCAAAGACTTGATCCCAATCATGCAAAGCTTGGCTTGGGGAGTCTTGATTTTCCCGTCTATGAGTGTTATCCGAGGATTTTTCCAAGGGATGAATAATCTCAAACCTTATGCCATGAGCCAAATTGCTGAGCAGGTCATTCGTGTTATCTGGATGCTCCTAGCAACCTTTATCATTATGAAACTTGGTTCAGGAGATTACCTAGTAGCGGTTACCCAATCCACCTTTGCTGCCTTTGTCGGCATGGTAGCTAGTTTTGCAGTTTTGATTTATTTCCTTGCCCAAGAAGGCTTACTCAAAAGAGTCCTTGAAACAGGGGATAAGATTAACAGCAAGCATCTTTTGATCGATACCATTAAGGAAGCCATTCCTTTTATCTTGACAGGGTCTGCCATCCAGCTCTTCCAGATTTTGGACCAGCTGACCTTTATCAATAGTATGAGCTGGTTTACCAACTACAGCAATGAGGACTTGGTTATCATGTTTTCTTATTTCTCAGCCAATCCTAATAAAATCACGATGATTTTGATTTCTGTTGGGGTTTCGATTGGGAGTGTAGGCTTGCCGCTTTTGACAGAAAACTATGTCAAGGGGGACTTGAAGGCAGCTTCTCGTCTCGTTCAGGACAGTCTCACCCTACTCTTTATGTTCTTGCTACCAGCAACGGTTGGAGTGGTTATGGTAGGAGAACCTCTTTATACAGTCTTCTATGGCAAGCCAGACAGTTTGGCTATGGGCTTATTTGTCTTTGCAGTTTTGCAGTCTATTATTTTAGGCTTGTACATGGTCTTGTCCCCCATGCTTCAAGCCATGTTCCGCAACCGCAAGGCCGTTCTCTATTTTATCTATGGTTCTATTGCCAAGCTGGTCTTGCAACTGCCTACCATCGCCCTTTTCCACAGTTATGGTCCCTTGATTTCAACAACCATCGCTCTTATCATTCCTAACGTCTTGATGTATCGGGATATTTGTAAAGTAACGGGTGTTAAGCGCAAGGTGATTGTGAAGCGAACCATTTTAATCAGTTTGCTGACCCTAGTCATGTTTCTGTTAATAGGAACCATCCAGTGGCTGTTAGGATTTGTTTTCCAACCAAGTGGACGTTTGTGGAGCTTCTTTTATGTAGCTCTTGTCGGTGCCATGGGGGGTGGACTCTACGGATTCATGAGTCTCTATACTCGTCTCTTAGATAAGGTTATTGGACAGGCCAAAGCTGCCCAGTTGCGAGCAAAATTTAAGTTTTCTTAAGATAGCATTTATAAATAAAAGGAATAAGTTGAACAATCTTTTAGGAGAACTTGAAACTTATTCCTTTTTTTAGCGTCAAAACAGCTAAAATTATCTTTTAAGAGTAGAAGATGAGGCCTTTTTCGATTTTTTTGGACAAAATCATTGACTAAACAAACTAAACGTTGTATAATAAAACAAATCTTTAAATCAGGAGGTTCTGGAAATGAAAAAGTCTAAGAGCAAATATCTAACCTTGGCAGGTCTTGTCCTGGGTACAGGAATTTTATTGAGCGCGTGTGGAAATTCTAGCACAGGATCAAAAACCTATAACTATGTTTATTCAAGTGATCCATCTAGTTTGAACTATCTAGCAGAAAACCGCGCAGCAACATCCGATATTGTTGCAAATTTGGTAGACGGGTTATTAGAAAATGACCAATATGGGAATATTATTCCATCATTAGCAGAGGATTGGACTGTTTCTCAGGACGGTTTGACCTATACCTACAAACTTCGCAAGGATGCCAAGTGGTTTACTTCTGAGGGAGAAGAATATGCGCCTGTAACTGCCCAGGATTTTGTGACAGGTTTGCAATATGCAGCTGATAAAAAATCAGAAGCCTTGTATCTAGTGCAGGACTCTGTTGCTGGTTTGGATGACTATATCACTGGTAAAACAAGCGACTTTTCAACTGTTGGTGTCAAGGCACTTGATGACCAAACGGTTCAATATACTTTGGTTAAACCAGAACTTTACTGGAATTCAAAAACACTCGCAACGATACTTTTTCCTGTTAATGCAGATTTCTTGAAATCAAAAGGGGATGATTTTGGGAAGGCGGATCCATCTAGTATTTTGTACAATGGACCTTTCTTGATGAAAGCACTTGTCTCAAAATCTGCTATTGAATATAAGAAAAACCCTAATTACTGGGATGCTAAGAATGTCTTTGTAGACGATGTGAAATTGACCTACTATGATGGTAGCGACCAAGAATCACTGGAACGTAATTTTACAGCTGGTGCTTATACTACGGCTCGTCTTTTTCCTAACAGCTCCAGCTATGAAGGGATTAAAGAAAAATACAAAAACAATATCATCTATAGTATGCAAAATTCAACTTCATATTTCTTTAATTTTAACCTAGATAGGAAGTCTTACAATTATACTTCTAAAACAAGTGACATTGAAAAGAAATCGACTCAGGAAGCAGTTCTCAATAAAAACTTCCGTCAGGCTATCAATTTTGCTTTTGACAGAACATCTTATGGGGCTCAGTCTGAAGGGAAAGAAGGTGCAACAAAGATTTTGCGTAACCTAGTGGTTCCTCCAAACTTTGTCAGTATCAAGGGAAAAGACTTTGGTGAAGTTGTAGCCTCTAAGATGGTCAACTATGGTAAGGAATGGCAAGGTATCAACTTTGCGGATGGTCAAGACCCTTACTACAATCCTGAGAAAGCCAAGGCTAAGTTTGCGGAAGCTAAGAAAGAACTCGAAGCAAAGGGTGTTCAATTCCCAATCCACTTGGATAAGACTGTGGAAGTAACAGATAAAGTGGGCATACAAGGAGTTAGTTCTATCAAACAATCAATTGAATCTGTTTTAGGTTCTGATAATGTAGTGATTGACATTCAGCAATTAACATCAGATGAGTTTGACAGTTCAGGCTACTTTGCTCAAACAGCTGCTCAGAAAGATTATGATTTATATCATGGCGGTTGGGGACCTGATTATCAAGACCCGTCAACCTATCTCGATATTTTTAATACTAATAGTGGAGGATTTCTGCAAAATCTTGGACTAGAGCCTGGTGAGGCCAATGACAAGGCTAAGGCAGTTGGACTGGATGTCTATACTCAAATGTTGGAAGAAGCTAATAAAGAGCAAGATCCAGCCAAACGTTATGAGAAATATGCTGATATTCAAGCTTGGTTGATTGATAGTTCTTTAGTTCTTCCAAGTGTTTCGCGTGGGGGAACACCATCATTGAGAAGAACCGTACCATTTGCTGGTGCCTATGGTTTAACCGGACAAAAGGGGTTGAATCATATAAATACCTCAAAGTACAAGATAAGATTGTCACAACAGACGAATATGAAAAAGCCAGAGAAAAATGGTTGAAAGAAAAAGAAGAATCTAATAAAAAAGCCCAAGAAGAATTGGCAAAACATGTCAAATAAAATCTAATTGTAGATAAGTTTGTGTAAGAAGTCTTTGTGCTTAAAAACGCATAATATCAGGTATATAAAATCCTAGATGTTATGCGTTTTGTTATAGGAAGATTTATTAGATTTTATCCTCAAATTGAGTTATTCCTGACTTTATCCGTTGAAATATTATAAGGAGTATTTATGAAATTAAAATTATTAAGAGTAGATACTAAGGTGATTATGGGGAGTTTCTTCCTTGTTCTGTCTAGTCTACTTGCTTTGTTGCTTCCCCTTATCTTAAAGGGTTTAATAGATGGGAGTTCTATTGAAAATATAGGTTCCAAAGTATTTCAATCGTTTTTGATTTTTATTGGTCAAGCCTTGTTTTCTTCTATTGGTTACTATCTGTTTAGTCAATCGGGTGAAAAAAAGATAGCAAAATCAGGAAAAAAGTGATAGAGGGGTTGATTTATGCAGAGAAATCCTTCTTTGATAAGAGCCAAAGTGGGGAGTTGACTTCTGCCATTGTCAATGACACGAGTGTCATTCGTGAGTTTTTAATTACGACTTTCCCAAATATTATTTTGAGTTTAGTTATGGTACTTGGTTCCATCATAGTCTTATTTAGTCTTGATTGGAATCTTTCTCTACTTTTATTCATCACTCTTCCTTGTATGATGTTTATTATCTTGCCCCTTTCCAATATCAGTGAAAAGTATAGTCGTCGTTTACAGGAGGAAATCGGATTTTTAACAGGGCAATTGACTGAAAAGATTCAAGAACATGAATTAATTAAGACTAACCAAGCAGAGAAAAGTGTACAGGATGTTTTGGATAATTGTATTGAAAGGGTACAAAACAATTCACTGAAATCAGATAGGATTACTTCTTTTGAGACCCCGTTTGCTCTCTTATTTATCTTTGCGACTATAGCTGTGATGCTAACCTATGGGGGTTATCGGGTCAGCGCAGGATATATATCTGTGGGAACCTTGGTTTCGTTTTTGATTTACCTCTTTCAATTACTTAATCCTATTAGTAATATAGCTAATTTTGTAACTGTTTATTCTAGGAGTAAGGGATCTTCAGTTGCACTGGAGAACTTGCTTGCAGTTCCTAAAGAAAAATTTGAGGGAGGAAAATCGGTATCAGGACAAGGGTTGAATTTTAACCATGTCTATTTTGGTTATGATGAAAATCGACCTGTCTTAAAGGATATTACTTTCTCCATTTTCAAGGGGCAAAAAATTGCTTTTGTTGGACCATCTGGATCAGGAAAATCAACGATTGTGCGTTTGTTAGAGCGGTTTTATAAACCGCTTTCAGGAGATATTCTAATGGAGCAATCAAGTATATATGATTTTAACTTAAAAGAATGGAGAAGTAAAATCGCTTGGGTTTCACAAAATAATGCAGTCTTATCTGGCAGTATTCGTGACAATCTTTGTCTCGGTTTGAATCGCTTAGTAACTGATGATGAATTGATGAAAGTGCTAGACTTAGTATCACTAGGTGATGAGATTCGCTCCATGAAAGAGGGACTAGATACTGAGGTTGGTGAACGCGGACGACTCTTGTCAGGGGGACAAAGCCAAAGACTTCAAATAGCTAGAGCCTACTTAAAAGATGCTGAAATTCTTATATTTGATGAAGCCACTGCTAATCTTGATGCGGATTCTGAGTATGCGATTATCAGTAGCCTCTATTCTGTACTAAAGGAGAAGACAGTTGTGATTATAGCGCATCGTTTGTCAACGGTAAAAGATGTGGATTGTATTTTCTTCTTAGAGGAGGGGAAAATCACTGGCTCAGGAACTCATAAGGAACTACTGGAAAATCATGAGCGTTATGCTCGTTTTGTGCAGGAGCAAATGATAGAGTGAAGGTGTCTTTTGAGATTCACCATTTTATAGTCTATTAAAGGGAGCAGGAAAAACTCCCTTTTATATAGTTTGAAACTATAGCTAGCTCTTGAAAAGAAGAAAATGAGTTGATGAAAATAAGTGGTACAATAGTTACTATAGATTTGGAGGTATTGTATGAGCAAGGAATTACACATTAACACAATTTTGGCCCAGGCGGGCATTAAGTCAGATGAAGCGACAGGTGCATTGGTGACACCGCTCCATTTTTCAACGACCTATCAGCATCCAGAGTTTGGTCGATCTACTGGGTTTGACTATACGCGCACTAAAAATCCAACTCGCAGTAAGGCTGAGGAAGTCTTGGCGGCTATTGAGTCAGCAGACTATGCCCTAGCGACTAGCTCAGGGATGTCAGCTATTGTACTGGCCTTTAGCGTCTTTCCAGTAGGAAGTAAGGTCTTGGCAGTGCGTGATCTTTACGGTGGTTCTTTTCGCTGGTTTAACCAAGTGGAGCAGGAAGGTCATTTCCATTTTACCTATGCCAATACAGAAGAAGAGTTGATTGCCGAGTTAGAAAAGGATGTGGATGTTCTCTATATCGAAACCCCAACCAATCCCTTGATGTTGGAATTTGATATCGAAAAACTAGCAAAATTGGCTCATGCTAAGGGTGCCAAAGTGGTGGTGGACAATACCTTCTATAGCCCTATCTACCAACGTCCGATCGAAGATGGAGCAGATATGGTTCTCCATTCAGCAACCAAGTATCTGGCAGGCCACAATGATGTCTTGGCTGGAGTGGTTGTGACCAATAGTTTAGAACTATACGAGAAGCTTTTCTACAATCTCAATACGACAGGGGCAGTCTTGTCACCGTTTGACAGCTACCAGTTGCTTCGTGGTCTCAAGACCTTGTCTCTTCGTATGGAGCGCTCAACAGCTAACGCCCAAGAAGTGGTTGCCTTTTTGAAGGATTCTCCAGCAGTCAAGGAGGTTCTCTATACTGGTCGTGGGGGGATGATTTCCTTTAAAGTAGTCGATGAAACGCGCATTCCTCATATTTTGAACAGTCTCAAGGTCTTCTCTTTTGCGGAAAGTTTGGGTGGGGTAGAAAGTCTCATTACTTATCCAACGACGCAAACTCATGCTGATATTCCAGCAGAAGTGCGCCATTCTTATGGTTTGACAGATGACCTCTTGCGCTTGTCAATTGGGATTGAGGATGCTAGAGATTTGATTGCAGATTTGCGCCAAGCTTTAGAAGGATAAGACAAAGATGGGAAAATATGATTTTACAAGCCTGCCCAACCGTTTAGGGCACCATACCTATAAATGGAAAGAAACAGAAACGGATAGTGAAGTTCTACCAGCTTGGATAGCGGATATGGACTTTGTGGTCTTGCCTGAAATCCGCCAAGCCGTGCAAACTTACGCAGACCAACTGGTTTATGGTTATACCTATGCCAGTGAAGACTTAATTAAGGAAGTTCAAAAGTGGGAAGCTACACAATACGGTTACAACTTTGACAAAGAGGCTCTTGTTTTTATCGAGGGTGTGGTACCAGCCATCTCAACAGCTATTCAAACCTTACAAAAGAAGGCGAGGCGGTTTTAATTAACACGCCTGTCTACCCACCCTTTGCTCGCAGTGTCAAGTTGAACAATCGTAGATTGATTACTAATTCCTTAGTGGAAAAGGATGGTCTGTTTGAGATTGACTTTGACCAACTTGAAAAGGATTTGGTGGAAGAGGAGGTTAAACTCTATATTCTTTGCAACCCTCACAATCCTGGTGGACGTGTTTGGGAAAAAGAAGTGTTGGAGAAGATTGGCCAACTCTGCCAAAAACACGGTGTTTTGTTAGTTTCAGATGAGATTCACCAAGATTTGACCCTCTTTGGTCACAAACACCAGTCTTTCAATACCATCAATCCTGCCTTCAAAAATTTTGCTATCGTCTTGACCAGTGCCACTAAAACATTTAATATTGCTGGGACAAAAAATTCCTATGCAGTCATTGAAAATCCTAAGTTGAGACTGGCTTTCCAGAAACGCCTGTTGGCCAATAATCAGCATGAAATTTCAGGCTTGGGTTATTTGGCGACAGAAGCTGCCTATCGATACGGTAAAGATTGGCTAGAGGAACTCAAGCAAGTCTTTGAAGATCACATCAATTATGTGGTGGATCTATTTGGAAAAGAGACTAAAATCAAGGTCATGAAACCGCAAGGTACCTACTTGATTTGGCTTGACTTTTCAGCCTATGACCTGACTGATGAAACATTGCAAGAGTTGTTGAGAAATGAATCCAAGGTTATCCTCAACCGTGGTTTGGATTTTGGAGAGGAAGGAAGTCTCCATGCCCGCATCAATATAGCTATGCCCAAATCTCTATTGCAAGAAGTCTGTCAGCGGATTGTGGCTACTTTTGCCAAACGTTAAAAATCCAGTCTTCTAGGAGAAAAGTCTTCCTAGAAGGCTATTTTCATAGGCGAAAATATGGTATAATAAAAAGATAAGGTAAAGGTGAAAATATGGCTAAATTGATTGGGGAAAGTTCGTATCGAAGGTGTTGCCCTTTATGAAACTGGTAAGGTTGATATCATCAAGGAAAAGAACAATCGGCTCTACGCTCGCGTTGCAGAAGAAGAACTGCGCTATAGTTTAGAGGATGATTTGGTTTTTTGTGCCTGTGATTTTTTTCAAAAGAGGGGCTACTGTGTGCATTTGGCAGCGCTAGAGCATTTTCTGAAAAATGATGAGCGTGGTCAGGAAATCTTGTGGAGTCTGGAAGAAGGTCATGAAGAAAAAGAGGCCATTGAAACCAAGGTGACCTTGGGTGGCAAGTTTTTGGATCGAATTTTATCTCCAAAATCAGAATGCGCCTATGAGTTATCAGTTGTGGGTCAGGTGGAAGCAGGAAGCAATCATATCTTGTGGACTCTGAGAATCGGCCAAATCAATAGCCAAAAATACTATGTCATTCGGGATATTCTACTCTTTTTAAGGATTGTCGAGCAGAGAAAGTCTTATATGATTGGCAAGGTCTATGAGGAGTCTCTTTCTTGGGAAGCCTTTGATGAGGCCAGCCAAGAACTTCTGACGTTCTTACGGGGACTGATGGAGGAAGGACAGGCTCCAGACCTCTTTTTCCAAAACCAGGGTCGGCACCTCTTTTTCCCTCTGACCTTTTTTGAGCAGGGTGTGAATTTACTGATGACCTTGCCCCATTTTCAATTTGACCATCAAGTGGATAGCTACCAGACCCTGCTTTTTCAGGATATGCATGCTGATGCTAATCTATTTGCCTTTACAGTAATAGAATACTCGGATTATTTTGAAATGGAAATCAGAGAGAGTCCAAGAGTTAATGCCTTTTATCAGGGAGCTGTACTTTTCCATAAAGGACAGGTTTATTTTCTAACAGACCAACAGATGCGTCTTCTCAAGGAAATTAAAGCGCTATCTGTGGATCAGCATGGAAAGAAATACCTGCAATTTGATAGTAGTGACCGAGATAAGTTGGCTTCTTGTTTAACTTTTTTTAGCCAGATGGGGACTGTTTCAGCTCCAGAACGGTTACAAATCAAAACGTTTGCGCCCTCTTTACTTTGACAGGGAAGAAGATAATCGGATTCGTTTAGAGATTCAGTTTGATTATGGGGATAGACAGGTATCTAGCCGACAGGAGCTAGAAGAATTGCCATTTTCAAGTGATGCTGACTTAGAAGAAAGAATTTTCCAAGTCTGTTTGGTTACAGGTTTTGAAGCAGACTTTCAATCTTGGCGTCAGGCCCTAAAAGCAGAGTCTGTCTATCATTTCTTCCACGAAATCATTCCAGTCTTTGAAAAACTCGGGAATGTTGACCTATCAGACAAGTTAGAAGAACTCTATAACCTAGCAAGCCCTCAAGTGCAGATTGCTTCCAAGGGAGGTCTCTTGGAAATCCAATTTGATTTTCAAGATATTGCCCAAGAGGAAATTGATCAAGCCATGCAGGCCTTGGTTGCCAATCAAGATTTTTACATTGATTCGTCCAATCGAGTCTACTTTTTCGATGAAGAAACCAAGAAAATTCGCCAAAATCTACAGGAACTGGGGCAGTTTGAATTAAAAGATGGGACCTTGCAGGCTCGGAAATCTTTGGCCTACAGTTTAGCTCATCTCTTTGAAGGGCGAGACCGTGTTTCTTTTTCACAAGAATTCCAGAATCTGGCTCACGACTTGACGCATCCAGAGGACTTCCCTAGACAAGCAACTCAGGTTCAGGCCGATTTGCGAGATTATCAGGAAAAGGGAATCGGCTGGCTGCAAATGCTCCATCACTATGGTTTTGGTGGAATTTTGGCTGATGATATGGGACTTGGTAAAACCCTGCAGACTATTGCTTTTTTGACCAGTCAAGTGACAAAAGAAAGTCGGGTCTTGATTTTAGCACCGTCAGGTTTGATTTACAACTGGGCAGATGAATTTCAGAAGTTTGCCCCACAGTTGGATGTGGCTGTTGTTCATGGTTTGAAAGCTAGTCGTGAAGAGATTC
Source organism: Streptococcus bouchesdurhonensis (assembly GCF_948472335.1). The sequence continues at coordinate 387,153 of NZ_CAOKTW010000002.1, forward strand.
TTGCTGAGAGCCATCAAATCTATGTGACGAGCTATGCTACCTTCCGTCAGGACAGTGAGCTTTATCAGGGGATGGCCTTTGACTTCCTTTTCTTAGATGAGGCTCAGGTCATGAAAAACGCCCAGACCAAGATTGCTCAGACTTTGAGACAATTTGTGGTGCCGTCTGTCTTTGCCTTGTCAGGAACTCCGATTGAAAACCATCTGGGTGAGTTGTGGTCTATTTTCCAAATCGTCATGCCAGGACTTTTGCCAAGCAAGAAAGAATTTATGAAATTACCAGCTGAGCGCGTTGCTCAGTTTATCAAGCCTTTCGTGATGAGGCGCAAGAAAGAAGAAGTGCTGACTGAATTGCCAGATTTGATTGAAGTAGTTTATAAGAATGAACTGGAAGACCAGCAAAAGGCTATCTACCTAGCCCAGTTGCAACAGATGAGAGATAGATTGGCTCAAGTGTCAGATCAGGAATTTCAGCGAAGTCGTGTGGAAATCTTGTCTGGTCTGATGCGCTTGCGCCAAATCTGTGACACTCCTGCCCTCTTTATGGAAGATTATCAGGGAGCCAGTGGCAAACTGGATAGTCTCCGAGACCTGCTGGTACAGGTGGCAGACGGCGGACACCGTGTCTTGATTTTCTCGCAGTTCAAGGGAATGTTGGAGAAAATTGAACAAGAACTGCCAGACTTGGGCTTGACTTCCTTTAAAATTACGGGTTCAACCCCAGCCAAGGAAAGACAAGACATGACCAAGGCCTTTAACCAAGGGGAAAGAGATGCCTTTCTGATTTCCCTCAAGGCTGGTGGTGTCGGTCTGAACCTGACAGGTGCTGATACGGTTATCTTGGTCGATCTTTGGTGGAATCCTGCGGTAGAGGCGCAAGCCATTGGCCGTGCCCATCGGATGGGTCAGGAAGAAACGGTTGAGGTTTATCGCTTAGTGACCAGGGGAACCATTGAAGAAAAAATTCAGGAACTCCAAGAACAAAAGAAACATCTGGTGTCACAAGTATTGGATGGAACAGAGTCACGTGGCAGTCTCAGCCTAGCAGAAATTAGAGAAATTTTGGGAATTTCTGAAGCCAGCACTTGAAAAATCAAGACAATACGCTATAATGAAGTGTTGAAAGGAAATAGAAAATGAAACAAGAACGATTTCCATTGGTGTCAGATGACGAGGTCATGTTGACTGAAATGCCAGTCATGAACTTGTATGATGAGTCTGATCTGATCAGTAATATCAAGGGTGAGTATCGAGATAAAAATTATTTAGAATGGGCTCCTATTGCTGAAGAAAAACCAGTAAAACCGATTGAAAAGCAAGTCGAGAAACCTAAAAAAGCTCCTTTAGGGGTTAAAAAAGAAGGAAAGAGCTATGCGGAGGTGGCGCGTGAAGAAGCGCGTGCGGACTTGAAAAAGAAACGCTCTGCTAACTATCTAACTCAGGATTTCAGCCGTGCGAGACGTCATTCTAAATCAGGCCTTGTTAGACAGGGCAATCAACCGACAGCGCCTTTCCAAAAGGAAAATCCTGGTGAATTTGTCAAATATAGTCAAAAATTGACCCAGTCTCATTACATCTTGGCAGAAGAAGTTCATTCTATCCCTACCAAGAATGAAGAAGTATCAGCACCTGCTCCAAAGAAAAACAACTATGATTTTCTAAAGAAGAGCCAAATCTACAATAAAAAAAGTAAACAAACAGAACAAGAACGTCGGGTTGCCCAAGAGTTGAATCTGACCAGAATGACAGAATAGGGGAGAAAACATGCCAAAGACATATCATTTTATCGGGATTAAGGGATCAGGGATGAGTGCCTTGGCCTTGATGTTGCACCAAATGGGGCACAAGGTACAGGGATCAGATGTTGAAAAATACTACTTTACCCAACGTGGTCTTGAGCAGGCAGGGATTACTATTCTTCCTTTTGATGAAAAGAACCTAGACGGTGATATGGAAATTATCGCTGGAAATGCCTTTCGTCCAGATAACAACGTCGAAATTGCCTATGCGGACCAAAATGGTATCAGCTACAAACGTTACCATGAATTTCTAGGTAGCTTTATGCGTGACTTTGTCAGCATGGGAGTAGCAGGAGCGCATGGAAAAACTTCAACGACAGGTATGTTGTCACACGTCTTGTCTCACATTACAGATACCAGCTTCTTGATTGGGGATGGGACTAGGTCGTGGTTCGGCCAATGCCAAATATTTTGTCTTTGAATCTGACGAATATGAGCGCCACTTTATGCCTTATCACCCAGAATACTCTATTATTACCAACATTGACTTTGACCATCCAGACTATTTCACAAGTCTCGAGGATGTTTTCAATGCCTTTAACGACTATGCCAAACAAATTACCAAGGGTCTTTTTGTCTATGGTGAAGATGCAGAATTGCGTAAGATTACGGCTAATGCTCCGATTTATTATTATGGTTTTGAAGCTGAGGGCAATGACTTTGTAGCTAGTGAGCTTCTTCGTTCAACAACTGGTTCAACCTTCACCGTTCATTTCCGTGGACAAGACTTGGGTCAATTCCACATCCCAACTTTTGGTCGTCACAATATCATGAATGCGACAGCCGTTATTGGTCTTCTTTACACAGCAGGATTTGATTTGAACTTGGTGCGTGAGCACTTGAAAACATTTGCTTAGGTGTTAAGCGTCGTTTCACTGAGAAAATTGTCAATGACACAGTGATTATCGATGACTTTGCCCACCATCCAACAGAAATTATTGCGACCTTGGATGCGGCTCGTCAGAAATACCCAAGCAAGGAAATTGTAGCGGTCTTCCAACCGCATACCTTTACAAGAACCATTGCCTTGTTAGATGACTTTGCCCACGCTTTAAACCAAGCGGATGCTGTTTACCTAGCCCAAATTTATGGATCTGCTCGTGAGGTAGACCATGGTGATGTTAAGGTAGAAGACCTAGCTAATAAAATCAACAAGAAACACCAAGTCATTACTGTTGAAAATGTTTCTCCTCTCCTAGACCATGACAATGCTGTTTACGTCTTTATGGGAGCAGGAGATATCCAAACCTATGAATACTCATTTGAGCGACTCTTGTCTAACTTGACAAGCAATGTTCAATAGGTTATTCTCATGGAAATTCCAATTAAGATCATTCAGGCAAGTCAGTCTGATTTGGCTGAGATAGAGGCACTTCAAACTTCGTCTTTTTACTGAAAAGCAGCAACCTTCCCATATCTTAGAAGAAAGTATCCGTAAGTGTGCGGATACCTTTCTTCTAGCTAGGATGAAAACCAACTTTTAGGCTATATTCTATCAAGTCCCCAGTCAGACAATCCGCAATGTCTAAAAGTAGATTCTTTAGTCATTGAGTCTGACCATCAGAGACAAGGATTGGGAACACTTCTTCTTGCGGCTTTGAAAGAGGTGGCAGTTGAGCTGGATTACAAAGGGATTTGTTTGGAGAGTCCTGATGAGCTGCTTTCCTATTTTGAAATGAACGGTTTTATTGATGAAGAAACTTCCCTTTATGAAACTAGCCAGGGTTTTAGTATGATTTGGTTTAATCCCTTTTATCTGGAGGCACAATGAAGATCAGACAAGCAAAATTAGAAGATTTGGATCGTATCGTCGAGATTGAACTAGAGAATTTCTCGGTTGAAGAAGCCATTCCTCGATCTGTCTTTGAGGCACATTTGCGAGAAATTCAGACCTCTTTTCTGGTTGCAGAAAAAGAGGGCAGGATTATGGGTTATATCGAAGGACCAGTTGGCCCCCACCGCCATCTGCAAGACCAGTCCTTTACAGAAGAAATAAAAGACTATAGTCATGAGCCTGGTGGTTATATCTCTGTGACCTGTCTTTCTATTGCCAAAGAAGCACAGGGCCTCGGACTTGGACAAAAATTACTAATAGCCTTGAAAGAACTGGCTCTTAAACACGAAAGAGAAGGTATTAACCTAACCTGTCATGACTATCTCATCACCTACTATGAAAAGCATGGATTTGTCAATGAAGGCCTGTCCCAGTCAACCTTTGCAGGGGAAACTTGGTATGATATGATCTGGGAAACGAAAAAATAAGCTAGGAAAAGTATCATAGGTTGCTTTTCTTGGACTTTTAAGATATAATATTATGGATTGTCAACAAGGAGGAAAAACTTTTGAGTGAAAAGTCAAGAGAAGAAGAGAAATTAAGCTTTAAAGAGCAGATTCTGAGAGATTTAGAAAAAGTAAAAAGCTATGATGAAGTTCTGAAAGAAGATAATGCAGTAGTTCGCACTCCTGCAAATGAACCTTCAGCTGAAGAACTCATGGCTGATTCCTTGTCAACGGTAGAGGAGATTATGAGAAAAGCTCCTACCGTGCCTACTCACCCAAGTCAAAATGTACCAGCTTCTCCAGCAGATGAGATTCAAAGAGAAATTCCTGGTGTTCCAAGTCATCCAAGTCAAGATGTACCTTCTTCTCCAGCGGAAGAAAGTGGTTCAAGACCAGGACCAGGTCCTGTTAGACCTAAGAAACTTGAAAGAGAATACAATGAAACCCCAACAAGGGTAGCTGTTTCCTATAAGACGGCAGAGAAAAAAGCAGAACAAGCAGGTTCAGAAACACCTACGCCTGCTACAGAAACAGTGGATATCATCAGCGATACACCACGTCGTAGCCGTAGAGAAGGAGCAAAACCCGTTAAGTCTAAGAAAGAGAAGAAGTCACATGTGAAAGCTTTTGTGATTTCATTCCTTGTATTCCTTGCCTTGCTCTCAGCAGGTGGCTACTTTGGTTACCAGTATGTTCAGTCATCTTTACAGCCTGTGGATGCTTCATCGAAACAATATGTGACGGTTGAATTCCAGAAGGTTCAAACGTTCAAGAAATCGGTACGACGCTTGAAAAAGCTGGTTTGGTAAAGCATGGTCTGATTTTTAGCTTTTATGCCAAGTATAAAAATTATACCGACTTGAAAGCAGGTTACTACAATTTGCAAAAGAGTATGAGTACAGAAGACTTACTCAAAGAGTTGCAAAAAGGTGGAACAGATGAACCACAAGAACCTGTCCTTGCGACTTTGACAATTCCAGAAGGTTATACCTTGGATCAAATTGCACAAGCGGTAGGTCAATTGCAAGGTGACTTCAAAGAGCCTTTGACAGCGGATGCTTTCCTAGCAAAAGTTCAAGATGAGAACTTTATCAGTCAAGCAGTAGCTAAATATCCTACTTTATTGGAAAGTTTGCCTGCAAAAGATAGTGGTGCGCGTTATCGTTTGGAAGGATACCTTTTCCCAGCTACTTATTCTATCAAGGAAAGCACAACTGTTGAGAGCTTGATTGATGAGATGTTAGCTGCTATGGATAAGAACCTATCTCCTTACTATAGTACTATCAAATCTAAAAACTTGACTGTCAATGAGTTGTTGACCATTGCTTCCTTGGTCGAAAAAGAAGGTGCCAAGACAGAAGATCGTAAGCTCATTGCAGGTGTATTCTACAATCGTTTGAATCGTGATATGCCACTTCAAAGTAATATTGCAATCTTGTATGCCCAAGGAAAACTGGGGCAAAATATCAGCTTAGCTGAGGATGTTGCGATTGATACCAACATTGATTCACCTTATAATGTTTATAAAAATGTAGGTCTCATGCCTGGTCCAGTCGATAGTCCAAGTCTGGATGCGATTGAGTCAAGCATCAATCAAACTAAGAGCGATAACCTCTACTTTGTAGCAGATGTCACAGAAGGCAAGGTCTACTATGCTAATAATCAAGAAGACCACGATCGCAATGTCGCTGAACATGTCAACAGCAAATTAAACCAAACAAACTAAAATTATGTGATACTTCACATAATTTTCTTTAGAAAATATTATTAGAAGAAAGTTGAGAAAAATGGCAGAAAAAACATATCCTATGACCCTTGAGGAAAAGGAAAAACTTGAAAAAGAATTAGAAGAATTGAAATTGGTTCGTCGACCAGAAGTGGTAGAACGCATTAAGATTGCCCGTTCATACGGTGACCTTTCAGAAAACAGTGAGTACGAAGCAGCTAAGGATGAACAAGCCTTTGTCGAAGGACAAATCTCTAGCTTAGAAACAAAAATCCGCTATGCTGAAATCGTCAATAGCGACGCAGTTGCCCAGGACGAAGTAGCGATTGGTAAAACAGTCACCATCCAAGAAATTGGTGAGGACGAAGAAGAAGTTTATATTATCGTAGGTTCAGCGGGTGCGGATGCCTTTGCAGGTAAAGTTTCAAATGAAAGCCCAATTGGACAAGCCTTGATTGGCAAGAAAACAGGTGATACAGCAACCATTGAAACGCCTGTTGGTAGCTATGATGTAAAAATCTTGAAGGTTGAAAAAACAGCCTAAAAACAGAAAAAGGAGTGGGGAGGCGATGTACTTCACTCACTCCTTTTTCCATTTTGCTACTCTTCGAAAATCTCTTCAAACCACGTCAGCGTCGCCTTGCCGTATATATGGTTACTGACTTCGTCAGTTCTATCTACAACCTCAAAACCATGTTTTAATACTCATCTACTTTCAAAAAGCATTCTAGTCCATCTCCGATTAACGATGGACGTTATCACCTCCTTCTCCAGTCCTTGTATAACATCTTGAAGTTGATTCATGACATCTTTCAAAGTTCGAAAGGCTTTATTCTTAAATCCACGTTTACGAATCTCTTTCCACACTTGTTCAATGGGGTTCATCTCTGGTGTGTATGGAGGAATAAAGGTAAAACCAATATTAGTCGGAATCTTTAAGGTACTTGATTTATGCCATATGGCATTGTCCATAACGAGTAAAAGATAATCATCTGGATAAGCTTGTGAAAGCTCTTCTAAAAAGGCGTTCATCCACTCAGTATGACATCCACCAGCGATTAAGAAAAATGATTCGCCTGTATGGGCATCAACAGCTCCGTAACAATAGCGAAATTCTCGTATATAGTGACTATGGACATGTGGACCTACTCCCATTGGAGCCCAACAAAATCCCAGTTTACTGATTCTACCGAAACCAGCCTCATCTTGGTACATCAAGCGAACCTTTACGAAAAGGTCTACTGGTTTTAAAGCGCTTTCTTTTCTTCTTGAATTGAGATTTTATTTTTAGACGCGACAATGGTTTGAGAGTCTACTTTCTTGGGATGTGCTGGACGTGGCCTAATATTTCGCCAACCATGGTGCTTCAAGAGTTGATAGAAGGTATCACGTGTGTAGGAAGAACCTAACTCCTTTGTATAAGCCTGAAATAAGGCATCAATTGTAACAAATTCTCCTGCCTCTGCAGCCTTCAAATGACGGGCAAGAAAGGCTTTCTCTTCCTCAATTGTCATATATGCATGGTTACGACCACCACGTGTTTCTTGAAGGAGAGAGTCGAGTCCGAACTCCTCATATTTTTTTACAGTTGGCCAAATCGTTGTTTGATTACAGTCTAAAAGCTCTATAATCTCTTTATAAGATTTACCCATCAGACGAAATAGAACGATTTGAAGGCGTTTATGATATTTAGCTGTACGAGAGTCTTTTAAAAGTGTTTTGATTGTTTGGATTTCTTCTTTAGTTGATTTCATATTACTATTATATAATGCTTTTTGATTTTAGTCTAGTATGAGCTGACTTCGTCAGTTCTATCTACAACCTCAAAACCATGCTTTGAGCAACCTGTGGCTAGTTTCCTAGTTTGCTCTTTGATTTTTATTGAGTATTAGATGTATAGTGCATTGAAGTTAAAATAGTATACTTTGGTTTCTAAGACATTGTTAGAAATTAGATTAAATTCCTTAATCGATTTGCGCATGTTTTATTTTATTTCACTATACTTTAGATTGAAAAATAAGGAATCACATAAATCGCAAGAAATAGGGAATCTGATTCGTGTTTATAACCGTTCAAAAAGAGAGGAAGCTGAAAGTGAGCCACTTAATCTTTATGTCGAAGATGAAAAGGGCAATCTCCTGGCAGGTTTGATAGTAGAGACTTTTAGAAATTGGCTAGAAATCGAGTATTTATTTGTAAAAGAGGAACTGAGAGGGCAAGGAATCGGTTCAAAACTATTGCAGCAAGCAGAAACTGAAGCTAAGAATCGAAACTGTCGTTTTGCCTTTGTCAATACCTACCAGTTTCAAGCTCTTGATTTTTATAAAAGGTATGGCTACAAGGAAGTCTTTAGGTTACAAGACTATCCCTACATTGGGCAAAGATATTATTAGCAAAAGAATCTGTAAGGTGAGTATGGAGGTATAATACAAAGAGAGGCTCGCACATAAGTATGGAGGTGGACTGATGTATATGAGTAACTATCGATAAATACCAGTTATAACCTAGAAATTGTGTCTTTCTGGGCAATATTGGGTACAATGCAATGGCAGCTGAGAAATTGGGAATCAAGGCTTATCGGGTTAAGAAAAGAAGTGATGTGGTTGATATTTTAAAACAATTTATTTAAACTAAAAACTCTCTATCTTTTTAAATTGACATTAATCCGAGATTCCCCTCTCGAGTTTTTCAGAATAGAGTGAAATCCGAAAGAAAATGGAAATAATTTTTATTAAACGCTTCCAATAGTGGTTAAAAGTTGACAAATTTAAATTTTAGGACTACACTAAGTAAGTAAATTTTATTTTAAAGGAGAATTCGTTATGAATTTAACATATTTAGGCTTATGTATTGCCTGTATGGGCGTATCTGTCGGTGAAGGTTTATTGATGAATGGACTGTTTAAATCAGTAGCACGCCAACCAGATATGCTTTCTGAGTTTCGTAGTTTGATGTTTTTAGGTGTTGCCTTTATTGAAGGAACTTTCTTTGTAACTCTTGTCTTCTCATTTATTATCAAATAAATACATGGAACGAGAAGAAAAGGGAGGATTTTAGATGGAAGAAAGTATTAATCCAATCATCTCTATTGGTCCTGTTATCTTCAATCTGACTATGTTAGCCATGACCTTGTTGATTGTGGGAGTTATTTTTGTCTTTATTTATTGGGCAAGCCGCAATATGACCTTGAAACCCAAAGGAAAGCAAAATGTACTTGAGTATGTCTATGACTTTGTTATTGGATTTACAGAACCTAACATTGGTTCGCGCTACATGAAAGATTACTCACTCTTTTTCCTTTGTTTATTTCTTTTCATGGTGATTGCCAATAACCTTGGCTTAATGACAAAGCTTCAAACGATCGATGGGACTAACTGGTGGAGTTCGCCAACCGCTAATTTACAGTATGACTTAACCTTATCTTTTCTTGTCATTTTGTTGACACATATAGAAAGCGTTCGTCGTCGTGGATTTAAAAAAAGTATAAAATCTTTTATGAGTCCTGTTTTTGTCATACCGATGAATATCTTGGAAGAATTTACAAACTTCTTATCTTTGGCTTTGCGGATTTTTGGGAATATCTTTGCAGGAGAGGTCATGACGAGTTTGTTACTTCTTCTTTCCCACCAAGCTATTTATTGGTATCCAGTAGCCTTTGGAGCTAATTTGGCTTGGACTGCATTTTCTGTCTTTATTTCCTGCATCCAAGCTTATGTCTTTACTCTTTTGACATCTGTGTATTTAGGGAATAAGATTAATATTGAAGAGGAATAGAAAGGAGTAACTGATGCACGTAACAGTAGGTGAATTGATTGGTAATTTTATTTTAATCACTGGCTCTTTTATTCTTTTGCTAGTCTTGATTAAAAAATTTGCATGGTCTAATATTACAGGCATTTTCGAAGAAAGAGCTGAAAAAATTGCTACTGATATTGACAGTGCTGAAGAAGCTCGTCAAAAAGCAGAAGTATTGGCTCAAAAACGCGAAGATGAATTGGCTGGTAGCCGTAAAGAAGCCAAGGCAATCATTGAGAATGCGAAAACAACAGCTGAGAAAAGTAAGGCTAGTATTTTAGTAGATGCTAAACTAGAAGCAGGACGCTTAAAAGAAAAAGCAAACCAAGAAATTGCTCAAAACAAAGCTGAAGCTTTACAAAGCGTTAAGGGTGAGGTAGCAGATTTGACCATCAGCCTAGCTGGTAAAATCATCTCACAAAACCTTGACGGTCATGCCCATAAAGAACTCATTGATCAGTATATCGATCAGCTAGGAGAAGCTTAATGGACAAGAAAACAGTAAAGGTAATTGAAAAATACAGCATGCCTTTTGTCCAATTGGTACTTGAAAAAGGAGAAGAAGCCCGTATCTTTTCAGACTTGACTCAAATCAAGCAAATTGCTGAAGAAACAGGTTTACCTTCTTTTTTAAAAAAAGTGACAGTAGATGAGTCTGACAAGAAAAAAACGATTGCTTTTTTCCAAGACTCTGTGTCACCTTTATTACAAAACTTTATCCAGGTTCTGGCCTACAATCACAGAGTAAATCTTTTTTATGATGTGCTTGTAGATTGCTTGGACCGACTTGAAAAAGAAACAAATCGATTTGAAGTGACGATTACTGCTGCTCATCCTCTAACTGATGAACAAAAGAGTCGTTTGCTCCCTTTGATTGATAAGAAAATGTCTCTGAGAGTAAGGAGTGTAAAAGAACAAATCGATGAAAGTCTCATTGGTGGTTTTGTTATTTTTGCCAATCACAAGACAATTGATGTGAGTATTAAACAACAACTTAAAGTTGTTAAAGAAAATTTGAAATAGAAAGTGGTGTTCTTTTGGCAATTAACGCACAAGAAATCAGCGCTTTAATTAAGCAACAAATTGAAAATTTCAAACCTAATTTTGATGTGACTGAAACAGGTGTTGTAACCTATATCGGGGACGGTATCGCGCGTGCTCACGGCCTTGAAAATGCCATGAGTGGAGAGTTGTTGATCTTTGAAAACGGTTCTTATGGTATGGCTCAAAACTTAGAGTCAACAGACGTTGGTATTATCATCCTAGGTGACTTTACAGATATTCGTGAAGGCGATACAATCCGCCGTACAGGTAAAATCATGGAAGTCCCAGTAGGTGAAAGTCTGATTGGTCGTGTTGTGGATTCGCTTGGTCGTCCAGTTGACGGTCTTGGAGAAATCCACACAGATAAAACTCGTCCAGTAGAAGCGCCAGCTCCTGGTGTCATGCAACGTAAGTCAGTCTCAGAACCATTGCAAACTGGTTTGAAAGCTATTGACGCCCTTGTACCGATTGGTCGTGGTCAACGTGAGTTGATTATCGGTGACCGTCAGACAGGGAAAACAACCATTGCGATTGATACAATCTTGAACCAAAAAGATCAAGATATGATCTGTATCTATGTCGCAATTGGACAAAAAGAATCAACAGTTCGTACGCAAGTAGAAACACTTCGTCAGTACGGTGCCTTGGACTACACAATCGTTGTGACAGCCTCTGCTTCACAACCATCTCCATTGCTCTTCCTAGCTCCTTATGCTGGGGTTGCCATGGCGGAAGAATTTATGTACCAAGGGAAGCATGTTTTGATTGTATACGATGATCTATCAAAACAAGCGGTAGCTTATCGTGAACTGTCACTCTTGCTTCGTCGTCCTCCAGGTCGTGAAGCCTTTCCAGGGGATGTTTTCTACCTTCACAGCCGTTTGCTTGAGCGCTCAGCTAAAGTTTCTGATGAACTTGGTGGTGGATCAATTACAGCCCTACCATTTATCGAGACACAAGCAGGAGATATCTCGGCCTATATCGCAACCAATGTGATTTCTATCACTGATGGACAAATCTTCCTTGGTGATGGTCTCTTCAATGCGGGTATTCGTCCAGCCATCGATGCGGGTTCATCTGTATCACGTGTAGGTGGTTCTGCACAAATCAAAGCCATGAAGAAGGTTGCTGGTACACTTCGTATCGACCTTGCTTCATACCGTGAGTTGGAAGCCTTCACTAAGTTTGGTTCTGACTTGGATGCGGCAACACAGGCTAAGTTGAACCGCGGTCGTCGTACAGTTGAAGTCTTGAAACAACCTGTTCACAAACCATTGCCTGTTGAGAAACAAGTAACCATTCTCTATGCTTTGACACATGGTTTCTTGGATACTGTTCCAGTAGATGATATTGTTCGTTTCGAGGAAGAGTTCCATGCCTTCTTTGATGCTCAACATCCAGAGATTTTGGAAACCATTCGTGATACAAAAGACTTGCCAGAAGAAGCAGTCTTGGATGCTGCGATTACAGAGTTTCTCAACCAAACCAGCTTCCAATAAGAATAGAGGTGTCAGATGGCAGTATCTCTAAATGATATTAAAACAAAAATCGCCTCAACAAAAAATACGAGTCAAATCACTAATGCCATGCAGATGGTATCAGCTGCTAAGCTAGGTCGCTCTGAAGAAGCTGCTCGTAACTTCCAAGTTTACGCTCAGAAAGTGCGCAAGCTCTTGACAGATATCCTCCATGGTAATGGAGCTGGTGGTTCAACCAATCCCATGTTGATTAGCCGTCCTGTGAAGAAGACAGGCTATATCGTTATCACTTCAGACCGCGGTTTGGTTGGAGGTTATAATTCCTCTATTCTGAAAGCCGTTATGGAGTTGAAAGAAGAATACCACCCAGACGGTACAGGTTTTGAAATAATCTGTATTGGTGGAATGGGAGCTGATTTCTTTAAGGCTCGTGGTATTCAACCACTTTATGAACTACGTGGCTTGGCAGACCAACCTAGCTTTGATCAAGTTCGTAAGATTATTTCAAAAACTGTTGAAATGTACCAAAATGAACTCTTTGATGAGCTTTATGTTTGCTACAACCACCATGTCAATACGCTAACCAGTCAAATGCGTGTGGAACAAATGCTTCCGATTGTTGACTTGGATCCAAATGAAGCGGATGAAGACTACAGCTTGACTTTTGAATTGGAAACCAGCCGAGAAGAAATTTTGGAGCAGTTATTGCCTCAGTTTGCAGAAAGTATGATTTACGGTGCCATTATCGATGCCAAGACAGCTGAGAATGCTGCTGGTATGACAGCCATGCAAACAGCGACAGATAATGCTAAGAAAGTCATCAATGATTTGACAATTCAGTATAACCGTGCCAGACAGGCGGCGATTACACAAGAAATTACAGAAATTGTAGCAGGAGCTAGTGCCTTAGAATAGGCTTTAGTCCAGCTCGTATGAAAATGAACTTAGGACCTAGTTTAGCTAGAACCGACAGTATCTTATATAGAATAGGAGAAGGAGATGAGTTCAGGTAAAATTGCTCAGGTTATCGGTCCCGTTGTAGACGTCTTGTTTGCAGCAGGGGAAAAACTTCCTGAGATTAACAATGCACTTGTCGTCTACAAAAATGACGAAAGAAAAACAAAAATCGTCCTTGAAGTAGCCTTAGAGTTGGGAGATGGTATGGTTCGTACTATCGCCATGGAATCAACAGATGGTTTGACTCGTGGAATGGAAGTATTGGACACAGGTCGTCCAATCTCTGTACCAGTAGGTAAAGAAACTTTGGGACGTGTCTTCAACGTTTTGGGAGATACCATTGACTTGGAAGCTCCTTTTACAGAAGACGCAGAGCGTCAGCCAATTCATAAAAAAGCTCCAACTTTTGATGAATTGTCTACCTCTTCTGAAATCCTTGAAACAGGGATCAAGGTTATCGACCTTCTTGCCCCTTACCTTAAAGGTGGTAAAGTTGGACTCTTCGGTGGTGCGGAGTTGGTAAAACAGTCTTAATCCAAGAATTGATTCACAACATTGCCCAAGAACACGGTGGTATTTCAGTATTTACTCTATGTTGGGGAACGTACTCGTGAGGGGAATGACCTTTACTGGGAAATGAAAGAATCAGGCGTTATTGAGAAAACAGCCATGGTCTTTGGTCAGATGAATGAGCCACCAGGAGCACGTATGCGTGTTGCCCTTACTGGTTTGACAATCGCTGAATACTTCCGTGATGTAGAAGGCCAAGACGTGCTTCTCTTTATTGATAATATCTTCCGTTTCACTCAGGCTGGTTCAGAAGTATCTGCCCTTTTGGGTCGTATGCCATCAGCCGTTGGTTACCAACCAACCCTTGCTACGGAAATGGGTCAATTGCAAGAGCGTATTACATCAACTAAGAAGGGGTCTGTAACCTCTATCCAGGCTATCTATGTGCCAGCGGATGACTATACTGACCCAGCGCCAGCAACAGCCTTCGCTCACTTGGATTCAACAACAAACTTGGAACGTAAGTTGGTACAATTGGGTATCTACCCAGCCGTTGACCCACTTGCTTCAAGTTCACGTGCCTTGGCACCTGAAATCGTTGGAGAAGAGCACTATGCAGTTGCTGCAGAAGTAAAACGTGTCCTTCAACGTTACCATGAATTGCAAGATATCATTGCTATCCTTGGTATGGATGAGCTTTCTGATGAAGAAAAGACCTTGGTGGCTCGTGCCCGTCGTATCCAGTTCTTCTTGTCACAAAACTTCAACGTTGCGGAACAATTTACTGGCCAGCCAGGTTCTTATGTTCCAGTTACTGAAACGGTACGTGGCTTTAAGGAAATCCTTGATGGTAAATACGACCACTTGCCAGAAGATGCCTTCCGTGGTGTAGGTTCTATCGAAGATGTGATTGCAAAAGCTGAAAAAATGGGATTTTAAGAGGTGATCTATGACTCAGTTAACTGTCCAGATCGTGACACCAGATGGTCTCGTCTATGATCACCATGCCAGCTATGTATCGGTTCGAACTCTGGATGGTGAGATGGGGATCTTGCCACGACATGAAAATATGATTGCGGTTTTAGCAGTTGATGAAGTAAAGGTGAAACGTATTGATGACGAAGATCACGTGAACTGGATTGCAGTAAATGGCGGTGTTATTGAAATTGCCAATGATATGATCACAATCGTCGCTGACTCTGCAGAACGTGCTCGTGATATCGATATCAGTCGTGCAGAACGTGCCAAACTTCGTGCAGAACGTGCAATTGAAGAAGCACAAGACAAACACTTGATTGACCAAGAACGTCGTGCGAAGATTGCGCTGCAACGTGCCATTAACCGTATTAATGTCGGAAATAGACTATAAGAAAAAATGAACTTGAAAATTCCAAGTTCATTTTTTTATGGTGTTTTATACTCAATAAAAATCAAAAAGCAAACATAGGAAGTTAGCCATAGGTTGCTCAAAACACAGTTTTGAGGTTGTGGATAGAACTGACGAAGTCAGCTCAAAACACAGTTTTGAGGTTGTGGATAGAACTGACGAAGTCAGCTCAAAACACAGTTTTGAGGTTGTGGATAGAACTGACGAAGTCAGCTCAAAACACAGTTTTGAGGTTGTGGATAGAACTGACGAAGTCAGCTCAAAACACAGTTTTGAGGTTGTGGATAGAACTGACGAAGTCAGTAACCATACCTACGGTAAGGCGACGCTGACGTGGTTTGAAGAGATTTTTGAAGAGTATTAAGGAGCAAAACGGATGCAGACTGCTTCGGGAACATGGAAGTCGTTGGAGAGTTCTGCTAGACGACCATTGTCACAATTACGTTTAAAGACAGTTGCATTGTCAGAGTCTTGGTGGACAGCAATGAGAAATTTTTGGTCAGGTGTCAAATCAAAATCACGTGGAGTCTGACCATGTGTTGGAACGATTTCTAATAACTCTAAGCTACCGTCCGCAAGGATGGTATATACTGCGATAGAATCATGACCACGGTTAGAAGCGTAGAGGTATTTACCGTCTTTAGAGAGACGAATAGCAGCGGTTCCATTAAAGCCTTCATAACCGTCTGGTAAAGTTGAAATAACCTGCATACGTTCAAATTCGCCAACACCATCGTAGATTAAAACCTCGATAGTACTATTGAGTTCACAAATCAGATAAGCGATTTTATAGTGGTTATGGAAAACGATATGGCGTGAGCCTGCTCCTGGCTGGCTGTGATAGGTGTAGAGCTTAGATAATTTTCCTTCTTGGTCAAGGTCATAAGTGATGACTTGGTCAGTACCCAAATCGCAGGTCACTAGATAGTGGTCAGGTGTTAAATCTGTATAGTGAACATGAGGAGATGCTTGATTTTCATGTGGACCTTGGCCACTGTGTTGATCTACATCACTAAGTAAAAGGCTCCCATCCTTCTGACGTTTATAAACCAGTACCTGTCCTTTATGGTAGTTGGCTGCATAGACCAAATTACGCTTTTCATCGACAGCAACATAACAGTGGGAGCTCCTTCCTCAACGACATGATTTAACACAGTCCCGTCAGTTTGATAGGCTGCAATTCCCCCTTATCGTCTTGACTACCAACGGTGTATAAATGTTGGTGCTGGTCAAAGGCAAGGTAGGTTGGACTTGGTTCAGCTGCAAAAAGTTCTAGGTTTGAAAGCTGACCAGTTTCTGTATCAAAGTCAGCCTTGTAAATCCCTTGGGAAGTACGACGTGTGTAAGTTCCAAAATAAACAGTTTCTTTCATAACTTTACCTCTATATAAAGATAAGACTATTATATCACAAAAACAAGCCAATTAAAGACATCCAATTAGATGTAAGCACTTTAAAAAAGAGTTATTTTGATTTAAAAATGGTATAATGAGAGAACGATAGAAAGGAAGTATTTATGGAACAAAAAGAGAAACATTTTAGCCTGTCTTGGTTTTTCAAGTGGTTTTTGGATAACAAGGCCATTACGGTATTTTTGGTAACCTTATTATTGGGACTGAATCTTTTATTTTAAGTAAGATTAGTTTTCTATTTTCACCTGTTTTAGACTTTTTGGCAGTTGTGATGCTGCCAGTTATTCTATCTGGTTTACTATATTATTTATTAAATCCTATTGTTGATTGGATGGAGAAGCATAAGGTGAATCGTGTCATAGCTATCACTATTGTCTTTGTCATCATCGCTATCTTTATCATTTGGGGCTTGGCAGTAGCTATTCCAAATCTGCAACGTCAGGTTTTGACCTTTGCAAGAAACGTTCCTGTTTACTTAGAAGATATAGATAGGATTGTTAATGGATTGGTAGCCCAGCACCTGCCAGATGATTTCAGACCTCAGTTAGAGCAGGTTTTGACAAACTTCTCTAGTCAGGCTACAGTTTGGGCAAGTAAAGTTTCATCTCAGGCAGTCAACTGGGTGAGTGCCTTTATTAGCGGAGCTTCTCAAGTGATTGTTGCCTTGATTATCGTTCCTTTCATGCTCTTTTATCTCTTGCGTGATGGGAAAGGCTTGCGTAACTATTTGACCCAATTTATGCCAAGAAAATTGAAGGAACCTGTTGGACAAGTTTTATCAGATGTGAATCAACAGTTGTCCAACTATGTTCGAGGGCAAGTAACAGTGGCTATTATTGTAGCAGTAATGTTTATGATTTTCTTCAAGATTATTGGTCTACGCTATGCAGTTACGTTGGGGGTTACTGCTGGTATTTTAAATCTGGTTCCTTATCTTGGTAGCTTTCTAGCCATGCTTCCTGCCCTAGTATTGGGGTTGATTGCTGGTCCAGTTATGCTTTTGAAAGTAGTGATTGTCTTTATCGTAGAACAAACTATTGAAGGCCGTTTTGTCTCTCCATTGATTTTGGGAAGTCAATTAAACATCCATCCCATTAATGTTCTCTTTGTTTTGTTAACTTCAGGATCTATGTTTGGTATCTGGGGAGTTTTACTTGGTATTCCAGTTTATGCCTCTGCTAAGGTTGTCATTTCAGCCATTTTCGAATGGTATAAGGCAGTCAGTGGTCTATATGAATTAGAGGGCGAGGAAGTCAAAAGTGAACAATAGTCAACAGATGTTACAGGCTTTGGAGGAGCAAGATTTAGCCAAGGCTGAGCACTATTTCGTCAAAGCTTTAGAAAATGATCCAGTGACCTTCTGTATGAGTTGGCAACTTATCTTGAAGGAATTGGTTTTTATCCTCAGGCAAAGGAGATTTACCTGAAAATTGTAGAGGATTTCCCAGAGCTTCATCTTAATCTAGCTGCAATTGCTAGCGAGGATGGTCAAATCGAAGAAGCCTTTGCTTATCTTGAGGAAATCCAAGCTGACAGTGACTGGTATGTTTCGGCTTTGGCTTTGAAGGCAGATCTTTACCAGATGGAAGGTTTGACAGATGTGGCGCGTGAGAAATTGCTGGAGGCTTTGACCTACTCAGAGGATCCTCTCTTGATATTGGGTTTGGCAGAGTTGGATAGTGAGTTGGAAAATTACCAAGAGGCCATTCAAGGCTATGCCCAGTTAGATAATCGTACTATTTATGAGCAAACGGGCATTTCCACCTATCAACGAATTGGTTTTGCCTATGCCCAGTTAGGGAAATTTGAAACGGCTACTGAGTTTTTAGAAAAAGCCCTGGAGTTAGAATACGATGACCTAACAGCTTTTGAGTTGGCCAGCCTTTACTTTGATCAAGAAGAATACCAAAAAGCCACCCTTTACTTTAAGCAGCTTGATACCATTTCTCCTGACTTTGAAGGCTATGAATATGGTTATAGCCAGGCCTTACATAAGGAACATCAAGTTCAAGAAGCCCTGCGTATCGCTAAGCAAGGCTTAGAGAAAAATCCCTTTGAAACTCGCCTCTTGCTAGCTGCTTCGCAATTCTCTTATGAATTGCATGATGCAAGTGGGGCAGAAAATTATCTCCTAACAGCTAAAGAAGACGCTGAGGATACAGAAGAAATCTTGCTTCGTTTAGCCACTATTTATCTGGAGCAGGAGCGTTATGAGGATATTCTAGACTTGCAGAGCGATGAGCCAGAAAATCTCTTGACCAAGTGGATGATTGCTCGTTCCTATCAAGAAATGGACGATTTGGATACTGCCTATGAGCATTACCAAGAGTTGGCAGGAGATTTAAAGGACAATCCAGAGTTTTTGGAACACTATATCTATGTCTTGCGTGAATTGGGCTACTTTGAGGAAGCAAAAGTCAATGCACAAGCTTACTTAAAACTGGTTCCAGATGATGTGCAAATGCAAGAACTGTTTGAGAGATTGTAAGAATGTTTAAACATATAGAACTGTAGTTTATCTCTTTTGATAGCTACGGTTTTTATTTGTATATGATAGAATTTTTTTGCAAAAATGGTTGGTTATTTTGTTTATTCATGCTATAATAGGAACAATTACTTTTAGGAGGTGCAGTATGTCTTATTTATTTGAGATATTACCGAGTTTACTGAATGGTGCGAGCACGACTGTACAGGTCTTTGCACTGGTCTTGCTATTTTCGATTCCTTTGGGCGTTTTGATTGCCTTTGCCTTGCAAGTCCATTGGAAGCCCCTCCATTATCTGATTAACATTTACATCTGGGTTATGCGTGGCACCCCCTTGCTCTTGCAATTGATTTTTATTTATTATGTGCTCCCAAATTGGGATTCGTTTAGACCGCCTTCCTGCAGCTATTATTGCCTTTGTTTTGAATTATGCGGCTTACTTTGCAGAAATTTTCCGTGGGGGAATTGACACTATTCCAAGAGGACAGTATGAGGCAGCCAAGGTCTTGAAGTTTAGCCCTTTTGACACAGTGCGCTATATTATCTTGCCCCAAGTGACCAAGATTGTTCTTCCTAGTGTCTTTAACGAAGTTATGAGTTTGGTCAAGGATACCTCTCTGGTCTATGCTCTAGGAATTTCTGATCTTATCTTGGCTAGTCGAACAGCTGCCAACCGTGATGCTAGTCTGGTTCCTATGTTCTTGGCAGGAGCCATTTACTTGATTTTGATTGGGATTGTGACAATTATTTCCAAAAAAGTTGAGAAGAAGTATAGTTATTATAGATAGGAGGCTGCCATGTTAGAATTACGAAATATCAATAAAGTCTTTGGAGATAAACAAATCCTGTCTAATTTCAGTCTAAGTATTCCTGAAAAGCAAATCCTGGCTATCGTTGGACCTTCTGGTGGAGGTAAGACAACTCTTTTACGTATGCTTGCAGGTCTTGAAACTATTGATTCAGGGCAAATCTTTTATAATGGAGATTCCTTAGAGCTGGATGAATTACAGAAGCGCAATCTACTGGGATTTGTCTTCCAAGATTTTCAACTGTTCCCTCATTTATCAGTTCTGGACAATTTGACCTTATCGCCTGTGAAGACCATGGGAATGAAGCAGGAGGAGGCTGAGAAGAAGGCGAGTGGACTCTTGGAACAGTTAGGATTAGGAGGACACGCAGATGCCTATCCTTTCTCGCTATCTGGTGGGCAAAAGCAGCGGGTGGCTTTGGCGCGTGCTATGATGATTGACCCAGAAATCATTGGATACGATGAACCAACTTCTGCCCTGGATCCAGAATTACGCTTGGAAGTGGAAAAACTGATCTTGCAAAATAGGGAACTTGGCATGACCCAGATTGTGGTAACCCATGATTTGCAGTTTGCTGAAAATATCGCAGATGTATTATTGAAAGTAGAACCTAAATAGGAGGAAAAATGGATGAAAAAATGGATGCTTGTATTAGTCAGTCTGATGACTGCTTTGTTCTTAGTAGCTTGTGGGAAAAATACTAGCGAAACTAGTGGAGATAATTGGTCTAAGTACGAGTCTAACAAGTCTATTACTATTGGATTTGATAGCACTTTTGTTCCAATGGGATTTGCTCAGAAAGATGGTTCTTATGCAGGATTTGATATTGATTTAGCTACAGCTGTTTTTGAAAAATACGGAATCACAGTAAACTGGCAACCGATTGATTGGGATTTGAAAGAAGCTGAATTGACAAAAGGAACGATTGATCTGATTTGGAATGGCTATTCCGCTACCGACGAACGCCGTGAAAAGGTAGCATTCAGTAACTCATATATGAAGAATGAGCAGGTATTGGTGACCAAGAAATCATCTGGTATCACGACTGCAAAGGATATGGATGGAAAGACATTAGGAGCTCAAGCTGGTTCATCTGGTTATGCGGACTTTGAAGCAAACCCAGCGATTTTAAAGGATATTGTCGCTAATAAGGAAGCGAATCAATACCAAACCTTTAATGAAGCCTTGATTGATTTGAAAAATGATCGAATTGATGGTCTATTGATTGACCGTGTCTATGCAAATTATTATTTAGAAGCAGAAGGTGTTTTAAACGATTATAATGTCTTTACAGTTGGACTAGAAACAGAAGCTTTTGCGGTTGGAGCCCGTAAGGAAGATACAACTCTGGTTAAGAAGATAAATGAAGCTTTTTCTAGTCTTTACAAGGACGGCAAGTTCCAAGAAATCAGCCAAAAATGGTTTGGAGAAGATGTAGCAACCAAAGAAGTAAAAGAAGGACAGTAAGATAAAATAGTGGCTGAGACTGCGTTTTGATTAGCAAAACGCAGTTTTTTGTAATCTAGGAAAACGATAATAGCGATTGAATCTGGATAATTGAATATGGAATAGCCCACTGTGATTTCTAAACCATTGTTAAAAATTGATTTGACTTCCAAAATTAAAATGTTCTGTAATGAAATGCTGATGTAACTGTTTTAGGAACAATAAAACGCATAATATCAAGGTTTTCTGGCACCTTATATTATGCGTTTTTGTGATTTTAAGACTTGTTAGCTGATTTTTTACAATCCTGCGAAATCTTTGATTTCTTGTGCTGACATTGAAGAGTCGCAACGGACATTGATTTGTCCATCCGCAACGTGAACAAATCCTGGTACAGTTGGGATTCCATAGCGTGAGCGGAATGCTTGCAACTCATTGAGTTGGCTTGCTTCTTCACTGTTGATGAAGTAGATGTGGGCTTTGGTTTCAGCTACGACACCTGACAATGTACCTGCAAATTTACGGCAGTAAGGGCAAGTTTTGCGACCGATAAAGAAGGTTGCAGTTTCTTTTTTATCAAGAGCTTCTTGCGCACGCGCAACTGTAGTGACTTCAAGGTCTTTGATGTTATCTAAAAATTGTTCCATGAGATTACCTCGCTTTCATTGATAAGTCTAGTATGCCATAAAGTTTCTAAAATTGCTTAGATTTGATACGAAAAAAAGATGAGATTGGTTTGTCTCATCTTTTATAGGACTTTATTTTACAAAAGCATTGATTTCTGCTTCGATGTTAGCAATTTTAGCTTGTGATTCTTCGTTTGTTTCCCCTACAACTGCAATGTAGAACTTGATTTTTGGTTCTGTACCTGAAGGGCGAACAGCAATCCATGAACCGTCAGCAAGTGTATATTTCAACACATCACTTGGAGGAGTTGTCAAGTTTGTAACAGTACCGTCAGCTGCAGTAGCAGTTTGAGCTTTAAAGTCTTCTACGACAGTGATAGCCGTTGCGTTCCATTCTTTTGGAGCATTGTTACGGAATTTAGCCATAATCGCTTTGATTTGTTCAGCACCATCGACACCTGAAAGGGTAACAGAGATTGTCTTTTCTGCATAATAGCCGTACTCTTTATAGATTTCTTCGATACCGTCAGCAAGGGTCAAACCACGTGAACGGTAGTAGGCAGCAAGTTCAGCAACGACAAGAACGGCTTGGATAGCGTCTTTATCACGTACGAATGGTTTAATCAAGTAACCGAAGCTTTCTTCAAATCCCATCATGTATGTGTGATTGTGTTTTTCTTCGAATTCTTGGATTTTTTCAGCGATGAATTTGAAACCAGTCAGAACGTTGAACATGGTTGCGCCGTAGCTTTCAGCAATCTTCGTTACCAAGTCAGTTGATACGATCGATTTGCAAAGGGCTGCATTTTCAGGAAGAGTTCCAGCGTTTTTGTGGGCTTCCAAGATGTATTTTGCCATGATAGCACCGATTTGGTTACCTGAAAGGTTGAGGTAGCTACCATCTTTTTGAAGAACTTCAACACCAACACGGTCAGCATCAGGGTCAGTTGCCACAAGAACATCTGCACCAACTTGACGACCAAGTTCTTCAGCAAGTGCAAAGGCTGCTTGGCTTTCTGGGTTTGGAGATTTTACAGTTGAGAAGTCTGGGTCAGCAGTTGCTTGCGCTTCAACGACTTGAACAGAGTCAAATCCTGCTTGGGCAAGAGCACGACGAGCCAACATTTCACCAGTACCATGAAGTGGTGTGTAGACAATCTTCATGTCTTTACCAAATTCTTCAATCAAGGCTGGGTTGATGTTAACGTCCTTCACTTCTTTGAGGTATTCCACATCGACAGCTTCGCCGATAACTTCAATCAAGCCAGAAGCTTTTTCAGATTCCACATCAGCAACTTCTACCGCAAATGGGTTTTCGATTGCACGGATATAAGTAGTCAAAGCGTCTGCGTCGTGTGGAGGCATTTGTCCACCGTCTTCACCGTAAACCTTGTAACCGTTAAATGGTGCAGGGTTGTGACTGGCTGTGACCATGATACCCGCGAAACAGTTGAGGTGACGAACTGCAAATGAGAGTTCTGGAGTTGGACGAAGGCTTTCAAATACATAAGATTTGATACCGTGTTTAGCAAGAACTGCCGCAGATTCAAAGGCAAACTCAGGTGAGAAGTGACGGCTATCGTAGGCGATTGCTACACCGCGTTCTTTCTCGTTTCCACCTTTTGACTCAATCAAACGAGCCAATCCTTCAGTAGCTTGACGAACAACGTAGATGTTGATGCGGTTTGTACCAGCACCAATCAAGCCACGCATACCTGCAGTACCAAATTCAAGATTTGTATAGAAGGCATCTTCCTTTGTTTTTTCGTCCATATTTTCCAAATCTTGACGAAGATAGTCAGGAAGCTCCGCAAAATCAACCCATTTCTGGTAATTTTCTTGGTAAGACATTAAAATTCTCCTTTTTGTAAATTGTTTTAACCGTTCACATTATAGCACTTTTTAGCATTTTAGTAAAACGGTAGCATAAGTTTTTAGTCAATGAGCGAAGAAGACTGTACTATTCATAATTTTGATTTAAGTGTGTTAATTACAAACCGAAATGACAAGTCAAGTTTATCCTATTTGTAGTCTCTAAAAAATTGAAATTAAACCTTATTCGTTGTATAATTTAAAATGAGGATTATTATATAAGATCTGTTATAATATATATCTTTTGATATATATATATATATGGAGGTAGTCATGAATAGTCCAGAAAAACAATTAAAATACAGTATTCGAAAAGTGAGTGTCGGTGCAGCTAGTGTTGTCATTGGGGCGCTCTATCTTTTGATGGGAGCTGGGATTGCTCATGCTGAGGGCGTGGAGTCAGCGAGGGAAGCTGAGAGGACAGCAAACCCGACAGATCCAGGACAGTCTGGAATTGGAGAGCCAGAAAACAAGACTGACCTCAGTCATACTGATGCAGCAGCAAACACCTATAATGCTCCCGTAGCTGACAATCCGCTAGTAACTCCAGAAAGTACGAAACCTCGTACTCGTAGTAAAAGAGAATTAGCTGATGGGGAGTCAAGTGATTCATCGAATGGAGCTACAGGAACTGAATCAGAGCCGACTTCTGGAAATGAGGGAGGTTCAGACACAGCAGATACTGATTCAGATTTACTGGATGCCAATCGTAAGGGTGACACAGTAAAAGAACACCAGCCCGGGTCATTGTGCCTAAAGATGGAGAGACAGGTGGGGATGATAAGAATGCCCATCTGAAATTTGATACTCCTAAGGAAAATCTGACTCTCGAACAATTATGGGATATTGTAAAAAATATGCCAGACGACTTCCAAAATAATGAACGTTCTTACTTGCGTAGTATGAACACCCTTGGGGATGCTCTTAGATTTAAAAACGGCAAAGTCAGTGAAGATGGTACAGGAGATAAATTACAAGATGGTGAAATAAGAGAACTTGATTCTTTCGGTGGATGGACAGCGATTGCAGGTAAAGATGGCAGACCAGGTAAATTCGTTATTGGTAAGAAAAATGCAGATGGTTACTTTACAGGTTGGTATAAGAAAGAAGATGGTACGATTGAACAAGGTGGTATGCTTGGGGCAGATGCCTTAGATAACATCTTTGTGCACGAACAAGCATTAGACCGTCGTTTTAAATACATGCTTATGCTTGTTAAAGGACGTACACGAGCTAATCGTGACGAGACGGTTTCAGATAATTCGAAGTATGATCCACGTGCTCAAAATGAACGTGCTAATAAGAACTCCACCGAATTTAAGAATCTCCCATTTTTAGAAAAAGATAAGTATAATAAATATTCTCCAGGTGTAGTTGGATATAATGGGATAGAGAAGCAGTTTACTGCCTTTTCTCCTGGCTTCGGAAGCCGTGTTCGTGTGGAATTTGTGACAGGATATATCTCAGATATTAATGGTTCTAAAGGAACCTATCGAGTAGTCATTAAAACTAAGGATACTGCTGGCCAAGAGAAGACGGTATACGATGAAACCATTCACCGTGTAGCCGAAATCGTTCAAAATGAAAACTTGTACAAAAAAGGTTTAAATGTAGAACTGGCGAATTTCCAAATTTCCAAATTTTTTAAAGATGAGTTTAAATCTCGTGTTAATAAAATTCGTAATGAGAAAATAAAATTTACTCCATTACACCGTAAACCCAGAAGATATTATACAGAAGAAGATACCAAACTGTACAATCAATTGGAAGCAGAAGCTAGGGAAGAAGTTAAAAAACAAGGCGATATTGTATTAAATGTTACGGAAGACTTCTTAAGTATAGAAAAATCAAAAGAAAGAGATTCAGAGTGGGGAAAAACATTCACAAGCACATCTCAGTCAACTTCAAAGCTATCAAACGAATTAAATAATTTATTGAAAGTTGCTGATAAAGATACTCCTAATACCCCAACTTGGCTAAACTCAAGCACTCCTCCAGCTAAAGCTGATGACAGAGTATATAAACTACTGAGGACTCTTATACCAGGTGCTAAGAAAATTACCTATCATGTTAAGGATGATCAGCTAGAAGTAGAAACAGAAAAATACACCTATCTCGCCGCTAGAAATGGTAGTAAGGAAGCAGGTATTCAAGGGTCAGATATAGAAGCAACTGCAAGTGCAGATACATATGGTGTTGATTCCCAAACCTTTGAGAGAGACAATACAAATACAAAAGCAAATAACCTTAATAAAGGTTGGGCTAGATCTGATTCTGAAGACTTCAAACATTTCTCACACTTTGTAGGGGTAGACAAAGGAATTGTGCGAACGAATGTACTGACTGATAAACAACTATCTGATAAGATTAAGGACGCAGTGGGTCCTGGAGATAGCAATCTAGGAAAAGGTGGCTACTTC
The DNA here is from genome assembly GCF_948472335.1 of Streptococcus bouchesdurhonensis. The sequence continues at coordinate 413,197 of NZ_CAOKTW010000002.1, forward strand.
TCTACTGGGGATGTTTTATTAGCAAAAGATGTTGTTTCTTATACCGTACAAGTATTTTCAGAGAATAATGACAGAGTAGGGGTAAATCCTCAAAGTCACCGTGTTCAGTATAATCTTCCAATTCTCGCTGACTTTTCAGTCATCCAAGATACTGTGGAACCATCACGAACCGTTGTTGAAAAAATCATTCCAAAACTAAATATTCCCGAAGAAGAGAAAAAGAAAATAACCGAAGAAATCAAGAAAAAGAAGAAAACCTCAGAATTGGCAGAACTAATCTCAGGAAATGTGAAAGTTCGCTATGTTGATGAACAAGGGCATTTGCTATCATTGAAAAATGATACTGGAATTGGAGAAAAAGAAAGTGACGGAACCTACATTACCAATAAAAAACAACTGATTGGTACTAGCTATAATGTCACAGATAAAAAACTCAGCACTATCTCAACGACTAATGGGAAACATTATAGAGTCAAAAGAGATTTGGGGGAAAATTCTGCCCCTACTGAAGGAAATATCGTAAGCGGGGTAAGAACGGTAACTTATGTATATGAGGAACGTGAAGCGCCTACTACTGCTACAGTAACAGCCAATTACTATAAAGAAGGTACCCAAGAGAAGTTGGCAGAGTCTGTTGTACAAGCTGATTTAGCGATAGGTTCTGAGTATACTACAGAAGCAAAAGTTATTGAAGGAAAAACAACAACTGAGGACAAAGAAGACCGAGTTATCACAAGGAAAACAACATACACCTTGGTAGCAACTCCTGAAAATGCCACAGGAACTGTACCAGAAGACGGTGCAACCGTTAACTACTACTACCGTGAGAATGTTGAGGAAACAGTGGTTCCTAAAACAGCCACCACTACTGAGACGAAGACTATAACGCGTACCATTCATTACGTTGATAAAGTTACGAACCAAACTGTCAAAGAAGATGTTGTTCAACCTGTAACCTTAAGCCGTACAAAAACTGAGAACAAGGTAACAGGAGTTGTAACCTACGGTGAATGGACAACAGGAAACTGGGACGAAAAAGTTTCACCATCAGTAGAAAACTATGGTCCAGCCGAAACAGCTACGGTTTCTTCTGCGACCGTCACATCAGTAAGCAAAGATGAGACAGTCGTTGTGAAATATCCGCAAGCTACAGAAGATGTTAAAGAAACTAAAACTGTTACCCGTACCATCAAGTATGTCGATAAAGCCAACGAAACAACCGAAGTAGCTAGCCCAGTTACGCAAACAGTTGAATTAACAAGAACTAACAAGCGTAATAAAGTGACGAAAGTCGTGACAGAAGGAACTTGGTCAACAGGCAACTGGGACGAAAAAGTTTCACCATCAGTAGAAAACTATGGTCCAGCCGAAACAGCTACGGTTTCTTCTGCGACCGTCACATCCGCAAGCACAGATGAGACAATCGTTGTGAAATATCCGCAAGCTATAGAAGATGTTCAAGAAACCAAAACTGTTACCCGTACCATCAAGTATGTAGATGCGACTGATGAAACAACAGAAGTAGCTAGCCCAGTTACGCAAACAGTTGAACTAACAAGAACCAACAAGCGTAACAAAGTGACAGGTAAAGTAACAGAAGGAGACTGGTCAACAGGTACATGGGCGACCCAAGCCTCTCCAACAGTCACTAACTATGACGCCCCAGATAAGGCAACTGTAGCGGAAACAGCTGTAACATCAACAACTACAGATACAACCGAAGTAGTGAAATACCCACAAGCTACAGAAGATGTTAAAGAAAGCAGAACTGTTACCCGTACCATCAAGTATGTCGATAAAGCCAACGAAACAAAAGAAGTGGCAACACCAGTTACGCAAAGCGTCACCTTAACGCGAACCAACAAGCGTAATAAAGTGACGAAAGTCGTGACAGCAGGAGACTGGTCAACAGGTACATGGGGTTCTCAAGACTCTCTAACTGTAACCAACTATGACGCTCCAGATAAGGCAACTGTAGCGGAAACAGCTGTAACATCAACAACTACAGATACAACCGAAGTAGTGAAATACCCACAAGCTACAGAAGATGTTAAAGAAAGCAAAACTGTTACCCGTACCATCAAGTATATAGATGCGACTGATGAAACAACAGAAGTAGGTAGCCCAGTTACGCAAACAGTTGAACTAACAAGAACCAACAAGCGTAATAAAGTGACAGGTAAAGTAACAGCAGGAGACTGGTCAACAGGTACATGGGGTTCTCAAGACTCTCCAACTGTAACCAACTATGACGCCCCAGATAAGGCAACTGTAGCAGAAGCAACTGTAACGTCAACAACTACAGATACAACCGAAGTAGTGAAATATCCGCAAGCTACAGAAGATATTAAAGAAAGCAAAACTGTTACCCGTACCATCAAGTATGTAGATGCGACTGATGAAACAACAGAAGTAGCTAGCCCAGTTACGCAAACAGTTGAATTAACAAGAACCAACAAGCGTAATAAAGTGACGAAAGTCGTGACAGAAGGTGAATGGACAACAGGCAACTGGGACGAAGTCGTATCGCCAGAAATTGAAAATTATGGTAAACCAGATTTACCAAAAGTATCGAATGCAGAAGTAACAGCAGATTCAAAAGGTACGACTATTTTGGTAAGGTATGACCGTTTATCAACACCAGATAAACCAACTCCAGAACCAGGTACTCCAGGTGAACCTACTCCAGAAAAACCAATCCCACAACCAAATCCAGAGCATCCAAGTGTTCCGACACCAAACCCAGAACTACCAAATCAAGAGACTCCAATACCAGAGTCAACTCCAGAACCAGGTACTCCAAAAACTGAAACTCCAGTGAATCCAGACCCAGAAGTTCCGACTTATGAGACAGGTAAGAGAGAGGAATTGCCAAACACAGGTACAGAAGCTAATGCTACCTTGGCTAGTGCTGGTATCATGACCTTGTTAGCTGGTCTAGGATTAGGATTCTTCAAGAAAAAAGAAGATGAAAAATAATAGATTTTAGAATCTAGGAACAAGGAAAAGCTCACAGATGTGGGCTTTTTTCCTGGTTTTGAGAACGAGATCTTTCGTGAAGAATAAAAACGCTTACAAGTCCGTTGAACTGGGAAACTATGAATCCTATTTTTTTAAAATATTTCCAGAAATCAGTTGCTAAATAGGGTAAAAATTGATAAAATAAGGAATATCTAAAAAATTTTAAGGAGAATCTAGCAAATGGATTTCACATGGGCACTGAAGTATGCCACTGAATTTTTGGGAACTGCCATTTTGATCATTCTTGGGAATGGTGCAGTTGCCAACGTTGAACTTAAAGGTACGAAAGGTCACCAAAGTGGCTGGATTGTCATCGCTGTTGGTTATGGTATGGGGGTTATGATCCCAGCCTTGATGTTTGGTAACGTATCTGGGAATCACATCAACCCTGCTTTCACTCTAGGGCTTGCAGTTAGCGGTCTTTTCCCTTGGGCACAAGTGGTACCTTACATTATCGCGCAAGTCTTGGGGGCTATCTTTGGCCAAGCCTTAGTTGTGGCAACATACCGTCCATTCTACTTGAAAACTGAAAACCCAAATAACATCTTGGGAACTTTCTCAACTATTTCAAGTATTGACCATGGTACAAAAGAAAGTCGCTATGCAGCAACTGTCAATGGTTTGATTAATGAGTTTGTTGGTTCATTTGTTTTGTTCTTTGCAGCTCTTGGTTTGACTAAAAACTTCTTTGGTGCTGAAGTGCTTCAATTCATGAAACAAAAGGCAATAGAAGCAGGACAAACAGTTGATTTTTCTGACTTGGCTATTAAAGCACAGGTGGCTCCACACACTGCTTCAGGACTTTCTGTGGCTCACTTGGCACTTGGATTCCTCGTTATGGCTTTGGTAACATCACTTGGAGGACCTACAGGACCTGCCTTGAACCCAGCCCGTGACTTGGGACCACGTCTCCTTCATGCTTTCCTTCCAAAATCAGTTCTTGGTGAGCATAAAGGCGATTCAAAATGGTGGTATTCTTGGGTACCAGTAGTAGCACCTATCGCAGCAGCAATTGCGGCAGTAGCTGTATTCAAATTCCTTTATCTCTAAGAAATAGCTCCTTTAACATTTGAGTGAACACCATCTATAAGTAAGAGAGGATCAGACTGGTTCTCTCTTTTTGATTTTTTAGGGAAATGAAAGAAACTCTAAACAAACTCCTCTCCAACAGTGGTTTAGAAGTCTCAGTGGGCTATTCCAGCTTCAATGGGCTATAGTAGGTTGCAGTTGAAATAATAGACCCTTGTTTCTAAAACATTGTTAGAAATTGGTTTGAATTCTCCAATCAAATTGTGCAGTTTTCATTCTACTATATATTATCGGAATATTATCGGAGATGGGTTCCCTATCTTGTAAGTCTGCTTTATAGTGGGTTGAAGTTGGAATAGTCCTCCCTTCTTTCTCAAACATTGTGAGGAATTGATTTACCTTCCTCAACAAAATGTTCAGTTTCTATTTCATTTTGCTATAAAATAAGCGATTAGGGGGGCTATTCTTCGACCTACATTGACTCTGCTGAGTCCTATGATTGTTATCGTTTTATCTGCAATTTTATACTCAATGAAAATCAAAGGGCAAACTAAGAAGCTAGCCGCAGGTTGCTCAAAGCACTGCTTTGAGGTTGTAGATAGAACTGACGAAGTCAGCTCAAAATAGTGTTTTGAGGTTGTAGATGAAGAGGTTGGGCAAAAACTCGACTTTAGGAAAAAATGAAGTAAATCTCCCCACAATAAAACGCATAGTACCAAGGTTTCTCTCAAGACCTGATACTATATGTTTTTCTGATTGCAAAGACTTTTTGACCAGTCTCAACTATACCTAAGGTAAGGCGATGCTGACGTGGTTTGAAGAGATTTTCGAAGAGTATTAAACCGATGTTGTGAGTAACTTTTACCTAACTTCCTAGTTTGCTTTTGTAGTATAAACCAGAGATTGTTTACATTTTCAGCAAGTGAGTGGATGAATAATGCTGAAAACTCCTTTAAGGATAAGTCTATTTAGTACTTTCTATTAGTTAGTTAAATTTTTACCAAGAATAATTCACAAAAACGTTGTAAAACACTTGCAATTTAGCTGAAATTTGATAAAATAGTAAGGAAAGTTAGACTGTATTGCCTACTGTCTATCTATAAAATATATTTTATTGGAGGCTTTTACTCAAATGGCAAAAGAAAAATACGATCGTAGTAAACCACACGTTAATATTGGTACTATCGGACACGTTGACCACGGTAAAACTACCCTAACTGCAGCTATCACAACTGTTTTGGCACGTCGCTTGCCTTCATCAGTTAACCAACCTAAAGACTATGCGTCTATCGATGCTGCTCCAGAAGAACGCGAACGCGGTATCACTATCAACACTGCACACGTTGAGTACGAAACTGAAAAACGTCACTACGCTCACATCGACGCTCCAGGACACGCGGACTACGTTAAAAACATGATCACTGGTGCCGCTCAAATGGACGGAGCTATCCTTGTAGTAGCTTCAACTGACGGACCAATGCCACAAACTCGTGAGCACATCCTTCTTTCACGTCAGGTTGGTGTTAAACACCTTATCGTCTTCATGAACAAAGTTGACTTGGTTGACGACGAAGAATTGCTTGAATTGGTTGAAATGGAAATCCGTGACCTATTGTCAGAATATGACTTCCCAGGTGACGATCTTCCAGTTATCCAAGGTTCAGCTCTTAAAGCCCTTGAAGGTGACTCTAAATACGAAGACATCGTTATGGAATTGATGAACACAGTTGATGAGTACATCCCAGAACCAGAACGTGACACTGACAAACCATTGCTTCTTCCAGTCGAGGACGTATTCTCAATCACTGGACGTGGTACAGTTGCTTCAGGACGTATCGACCGTGGTATCGTTAAAGTCAACGACGAAATCGAAATCGTTGGTATCAAAGAAGAAACTCAAAAAGCAGTTGTTACTGGTGTTGAAATGTTCCGTAAACAACTTGACGAAGGTCTTGCTTGGAGATAACGTAGGTGTCCTTCTTCGTGGTGTTCAACGTGATGAAATCGAACGTGGACAAGTTATCGCTAAACCAGGTTCAATCAACCCACACACTAAATTCAAAGGTGAAGTCTACATCCTTACTAAAGAAGAAGGTGGACGTCACACTCCATTCTTCAACAACTACCGTCCACAATTCTACTTCCGTACTACTGACGTTACAGGTTCAATCGAACTTCCAGCAGGTACTGAAATGGTAATGCCTGGTGATAACGTGACAATCGACGTTGAGTTGATCCACCCAATCGCCGTAGAACAAGGTACTACATTCTCTATCCGTGAGGGTGGACGTACTGTTGGTTCAGGTATGGTTACAGAAATCGAAGCTTAATTCGATTTAGTTCCCAGAAGAACAATTATTTAAGTCAGACACTAAAAGAATCTTGCATTGCAAGGTTCTTTTTTTCAGATATTGAACTAATACTCAATGAAAATCACAGAGCAAACTAGGAAGCTAACCGCAGGCTGCTCAAAACATGTTTTTGAGGTTGTAGATAAGACTGACGAAGTCAGCTCAAAACACTGTTTTGAGGTTGTAGATAAGACTGACGAAGTCAGCTTAAAACACTGTTTTGAGGTTGTAGATAAGACTGACGAAGTCAGCTCAAAACACCGTTTTGAGGTTGTAGATAGAACTGACGAAGTCAGCTCAAAACATGGTATTGAGGTTGCAGATAAGACTGACGAAGTCAGGTCAAAACACTGTTTTGAGGTTGTAGATAGAACTGACGAAGTCAGCTCAAAACACTGTTTTGAGGTTGTAGATAAGACTGACGAAGTCAGCTCAAAACACTGTTTTGAGGTTGTAGATAAGACTGACGAAGTCAGGTCAAAACACTGTTTTGAGGTTGTAGATAAGACTGACGAAGTCAGGTCAAAACACTGTTTTGAGGTTGCAGATAAGACTGATGAAGTCAGTATCATATACATACGGCAAGGCGAAGCTAATGCGGTTTGAAGAGATTTTTGAAGAGTATAAAATTGAATTGCTTATAAAAAAGCTCCATACACTGGATGTGTATAGAGCAATGGGGCTTTATTTAATATAGAGTTCTTGATTTTTCAAGACAATTTCACGTACGCTCACAAATTTCTTGAGTTTTTTAAGTTCTTCTGGATGAGTGACGAGAGTGATAACATAACCTTCCTTGCCCATGCGACCTGTACGGCCAGCGCGGTGAGTGTAGGTTTCAATATCTCTAGGAATATCAAAGTTTACGACACATTCTAGGCTATCGATATCAATTCCTCGAGCCAAAAGGTCTGTTGCTAGAAGCAGGGTTAGTTGCTTGTCTTTAAACTTTTCTAAGATGACTTTTCTAAATTTGACATTAACATCACTAGCGAGGGAAACAGCTAATATATCCCGATACTGTAGTTTTTCCTCTGCACTTCCAAGGTCTGATAGGCTGTTAAAGAAGACCAGACCGCGGAAATCCTCCACATGAGCTAGTTTTCGTAGTATATCCACTCGGTGACGTTGGTCTACCTGCATATAGAAATGTTGGATGTTATCTAGTTTTTGGTCAGAGAGATCAATGGTACGTGTGTTTGGCGCAATCTTTTCTTGGTCAAACTTAGTCGTCGCACTCATATAGACGAGTTGGTGGTCACGCGGTGCGTAGTGAGTGATTTTCTCAACAAAGTGAATCTGAGAATCATCTAGCAATTGGTCGAATTCATCCAGGATGATGGTTTCCACATTCATCATCTTGATTTTTTTCAATTTAATGAGTTCAAAGATACGTCCAGGAGTTCCAATCAGAATTTCTGGTCCTTTTTTTAGGCGTTCAATCTGGCGTTTCTGGCTCGAACCTGATAAGAAGAGTTGGGGAGTCAAGCCGATAGTCTCAGCCCACGTTTTACATACATCAAAAATCTGTCCAGCAAGCTCTGTATTTGGTGCTAGAATCAAGAGTTGCTGCGCTTTTTTCTTTTGTAGTCTGAGAAGACTTGGTAGGAGGTAAGCTAGGGTCTTACCGGTTCCTGTCGGGCTCACTCCTAGAAGATTTTCTCCTGCAAGAATGGGCTCAAATAGTTGAGTTTGAATGGGGGTAATTCTTGGAAACCGAGTTGGTCACTTAGTTCTTGCCATTCAGTAGGTAGTTTGCTTTTCATTTTTCTGCCTCAAATCTAATGCCAGCAGTCTGGCGCATGGTATATAGTAGCTCATGAACAGAGCCTGCATCATCCAGCCAAGTCTGGTAGAGTGTCTGGTCTGGTTGCTGAATCATGTGTGCAAATGCAGTGACTTCCTCAGTCATCGTATGAGGAGCCTGTTGAATAGGGAGCTGGACTTGATTGCCTTGGTGGTCGGTAAAAATAGCTGAGCGAATATGCTCAATCGTGTTGAGGGTCAAGGTTCCATTTGTTGTGTAAATTTCGCAAGGAAGATTGGAAGTGATGTTTTTCCCAGCCTTGATATGAACTTGAAAGTCAGGGTAGAAGAGGATACCGTCTCCATTTAGGTCCATGCTATTGTCAAGCTGTTGAGCCATGTAGGTTGCGTCCTCAGCCTTTCCAAAGAGACGAACGGCAGCGTAGAGAGGATAAATCCCCAAATCCATAAGTGCTCCACCAGCAAAACGCTCTGAAAAGACATTGGGCGTATGCCCAGCCAACAAGTTAGGCATTTTGGAAGAATATTTGGCATAGTTGAAATCTGCCCCCAAAATTTGTTTGTCTGCTAAAAAGTTTTTGATGATAGTGAAAGCTTTTTCATGGTAATTACGAGCTGCTTCAAAGATAAAACAGTGATTTTTTTCAGCTGTTTGAACCAAATCCAAGCCAGTCTTGTGGCTGAGTGACAGCTGGCTTTTCAAGAATGACATGTTTACCTGCAGACAAGGCAGCCTTTGCCTGAGCAAAATGCAAGGAGTTTGGACTGGCAATATAGACTACATCGAAGGAGCTCTTGAAGAAGTCTTCTAATTGATCAAATAGTTGGATATCCTGATAGCGAGAAGCAAAGGTTGCTGCGGTTTCAAGTTTCCTAGAATAGACTGCGACCAGCTGGTATTTCCCACTAGCATGGGCTGCTTCTATGAAGTGGTGGCTGATATCGCCAGTGCCAATGATACCTAATTTAAGCATAAATACTCCTTTTCTGATTTTAAATCCTTCTTTCATTATAACATAGATAGACGGGACTATCCAACAGAGGGGAAAAATTTCAAATAAGCGATTAGCTTTCTTCTGAAGAAAAGCTTTCTTTTACGAATAAATAGATAGAAGCATCAAATCTAGCAAATTAGATTAAAAAATGTGCTATAATAGAAGGAGGAGAAGGATGATTCTAAGACATCCGCATCAGCCCAACTAATGACTTGGTTGCTAAGAAAATTTTCAGTAACCCAGAAATCACTTGTCAATTTATTCGCGATATGCTGGACTTGCCAGCCAAAAATGTAACCATTTTAGAGGGAAGTAATATTCATGTCTTGCCTTCTTTACCCTACTCGGCGCAGGATTTCTATACCAGTATAGACGTCTTGGCGGAGTTGGATAATGGCACTCAAGTAATCATTGAAATCCAAGTCCATCATCAGAATTTTTTCATCAATCGTTTATGGGCTTACCTGTGCAGTCAGGTCCATCAAAATCTTGAAAAAATTCGCCAGCAAGAAGGCAATACTCACCAGAGCTACAAACACATCGCACCAGTATACGCTATTGCAATTGTGGATAGTAATTATTTTCAAGATGATTTGGCTTTCCACAGTTTTAGCATGCGAGAGGATACGACAGGTGAGGTCTTAACCATCACAAATAACGGTCAGGAAAACCATCTGGTTAAGATGGCTTTCTTGGAACTAAAAAAATACAGAGAAACCAGCAAAGACAAGGTTCGTAAACCATGGTTAGAGTTTTTCGGGAATAAACCCTTTACCCAGCAGCCCGAGCGAGCCATCAGCCAAGCAGATCAACTGCTGGACTACAAGAGCTGGTCCGAGGAGGATAAGAAAATGTTTAGTGAACAACGCAGGCGAGAAGAACAAGCCATGTTAGCACAGGACTATGCCTTAGAAACTGCTAGGGCGGAAGGAATTGAACAAGGACTGGAGCGCGGTCTTGAACGTGGGCGAGCTGAGGGCATTGAACAGGGAATTGAACGTGGACGAGTTGAAGGCATCGAACAGGGATTAAAAGTAAGTTTAGCAAATCTAGTTCGTCAAGGTCTTCTAACACCTGAGGTTGCGAGTGAGCAATTAGGCATGACTGTGGCTGAGTTTGAAGAACTATTGAAAGAGCATCATAAATAAGACCTAAAAAATACAGAGAAACCAGCAAAGACGAGGTTCGCAAGCCGTGGTTGGAGTTTTTTGGCAACAAGCCCTTTACCCAGCAACCCGAGCGAGCCATCAGCCAAGTAGACCAACTGCTGGATTAAAAATTAGGAAATATCGTGTAGAAAATAGTAACAGATTTTATCTCTTTGTGGGATGAAGTCTGTTTTTTTGTATGATGGGCAGGTCCTACATCTGAGTGGCAAGTTCTCCGTAGGTATCCGCTATTGGTTAATGCATAGCATATCTGAATGAAATAAGAACTAAACAAATCAGTCAGGAAAGTCAAAGTAATTTCTATTATAGTAGATTGAAACTAGAATAGTGCGCCTCTACTTCTAAAACATTGTTAGAAATCGATTTGACTGTCCTGATCGAATCGTCCTATTCTTATTTCATTTTACAATATAAAAGAAATAAATACAGCTGACTATCATGATTTTTATAATCAAGCGATTACTGAAATAAGAAATGGGATAAAAATGGATAGAGATGTTACATAAGAAATTGTAAGAGGTCTGTTCCCTCTTGATAAAATGACTCTCATTTGACTTTTTGCACCAAAAGTAGCATCATATTCGGTGCAAAGGAGGTGCGATAGATGAACGATAAGCAGGAAATAGTAAACAGGATAGAAAATTTTGAATCGAATCAAATTTTTATAGCAAATGATTTCTTTGATATTGCAGGATATGAAACTGTTCGTAGTACATTAAATCGTCTTGTAAAAGACAAAAAGGTTACTCGCATTTTGAAAGGTATTTATTATAAACCAAAATATATAGAACTGATTGGAGAGTATGCAATGGCCTCTGTGGATGAAGTTGCTGATGCTATTGCTAGAAAATATAATTGGACCATTGCTCCATCGGGGAACACAGCCCTTAATTTACTTGGTTTATCTACGCAGGTACCAGCAAAATGGATCTATATATCAGATGGAAGATATGCCAGTTTTAATGTTGGTAAGGCAAGAATAGAATTTAAGCATAGAAATAATGGAGATATTTCAAATATGTCAACCTTAACTGCAATGGTGATACAATCTGTCAAGGCAATGGGGAAAGAGAACATTACTTCTCAGCGGATTGACTACTTACGGAAAAAATTATCTGAAGAAGAAAAGTCAACATTACTAGCTGAAGGTAAAACTACAAGTGTCTGGGTATATAGTATTATCAAGAAAATATCAGAGGTATAGGGATGTTTGAGGATAAATCGACTGGGAAAAATAAATCAATTTCTCAGAATGTTTTTAGAAGTGACGGTGTCTATTCTAGCTTCAATCTACTAGAAATTCCATAGATAGAAAACTAGATGGTTCCTATAGATAGGGCTGATCTAGTTGATGTGAGATGCTTTGGCTTGCTAGAGGAATTGTGGATTGCCAAACTGTATCATTGAAATTATTGCTTAAATTTGTTATGATATAAATATGAATAAAAGTAGACTGGGACGTGGCAGACACGGGAAAAAGAGACATATATTATTGGCTTTGATTGGTATTTTAGCAATTTCTATTTGCCTATTAGGCGGATTTATTGTTTTTAAAATGTATCAGCAAAAAAGCTTTGAGCAAAAGATTGAATCGCTCAAAAAAGAGAAAGACGATCAATTGAGTGAGGGAAATCAGAAGGAGCATTTTCGTAAGGGACAAACCGAAGTGATTACCTATTATCCTCTCCAAGGGGAGCAAGTGATTTCGTCTGTTAAGGAGCTGATAAATCAAGATATTAAGGACAAGCTAGAAAGTAAGGACAATCTTGTTTTCTACTATACAGAGCAAGAAGAGTCAGGTTTAAAGGGAGTCGTCAATCGTAATGCGACGAAACAAATCTATGATTTAGTTGATTTTAAGGTTGAAGAGACTGAAAAGACCAGCCTAGGAAAGGTTCACTTAACAGAAGATGGGCAACCTTTTACACTTGACCAACTGTTTTCAGATGCTAGTAAGGCCAAGGAACAGCTGATAAAAGAATTGACTTCCTTCTTACAGGATAAGAAATTGGAGCAAGACCAGAGTGATCAGATTGTTAAAGGTTTCTCCGACCAAGACTTATCTGCATGGAATTTTGATTATAAGGATAGTCAGATTATCCTTTATCCGAGTCCTGCGGTTGAAAATTTAGAAGAGATAGCCTTACCAGTATCTACTTTCTTTGATGTTATCCAATCTTCGTACTTACTCGAAAAAGATGCGGCCTTGTACCAGTCTTACTTTGATAAGAAACATCAAAAAGTTGTCGCTCTAACCTTTGATGATGGTCCAAATCCAGCAACGACCCCAGGCATTGGAGACTCTAGCTAAATATGGTGTTAAAGCCACTTTCTTTGTGCTTGGGAAAAATGTTTCTGGGAATGAGGACTTGGTGAAGAGGATAAAATCTGAAGGTCATGTTGTTGGGAACCATAGTTGGAGCCATCCGATTCTCTCGCAACTTTCTCTTGATGAAGCTAAAAAGCAGATTACTGATACTGAGGATGCGCTAACTAAAGTGCTGGGTTCTAGTTCCAAACTCATGCGCCCGCCTTATGGAGCTATTACAGATGATCTTCGCAATAGCTTGGATTTGAGCTTTATCATGTGGGATGTGGATAGTCTGGACTGGAAGAGTAAAAATGAAGCAGCTATTTTGACGGAAATTCAGCATCAAGTAGCTAACGGCTCTATCGTTTTGATGCATGATATTCACAGTCCGACAGTCAATGCCTTGCCAAGGGTCATTGAGTATTTGAAAAATCAAGGTTATACCTTTGTGACCATACCAGAGATGCTCAATACTCGCCTAAAACCTCATGAGCTGTATTATAGTCGTGATGAATAAGCAAGAAAAAATAGGTCTGTCAGATATGTGATAGACTTATTTTTTACAAAAGATAGTACTAATTAGCAAAAAAATTATGCTATAAATGATAAATAAAATAGAAGGAGAAGCATATGAATACCTATCAATTAAATAATGGAGTAGAAATTCCAGTTCTAGGATTTGGAACTTTTAAGGCTAAGGATGGAGAAGAAGCCTATCGTGCAGTGTTAGAAGCCTTGAAGGCTGCTTATCGCCATATTGATACGGCAGCTATTTATAAAAATGAAGAAAGCGTTGGTCGTGCCATTCAAGATAGCGGAGTTCCACGAGAGGAATTGTTCGTAACTACCAAGCTTTGGAATAGTCAGCAAACCTATGAGCAAGCTTGTCAGGCTTTTGAAGAGTCTTTAGAGAAGCTGGGCTTGGACTATTTGGATTTGTATTTGATTCATTGGCCGAACCCAAAACCGCTCAGAGAAAATGACCAATGGAAAATCCGAAATGCAGAAGTTTGGAGAGCGATGGAAGACCTCTATCAAGAAGGGAAAATCCGTGCTATCGGTGTTAGTAATTTTCTTCCCCATCATTTGGATGCCTTGCTTGAAACAGCAAAAATTCTTGAAGCGGTCAATCAAATCCGCTTGGCGCCAGGTGTCTATCAAGAGGAAGTTGTAGCTTACTGTAGAGAAAAAGGAATTTTATTGGAAGCTTGGGGACCTTTTGGTCAGGGAGAACTGTTTGATAGCAAGCAAGTCCAAGAAATCGCAGCAAATCATGGAAAGTCTGTTGCTCAGATAGCCTTGGCCTGGAGCTTGGCAGAAGGATTTTTACCGCTTCCGAAATCTGTCACAGCGTCTCGTATTCAGGCTAATCTTGATTGCTTCGGAATTGAACTTAGTCATGAGGAGCGAGAAACCTTAAAAGCGATTGCTGTTCAGTATGGTGCTCCACGAGTTGATGATATGGATTTCTAGAAAATCATAAAAAGAATTGTACATTATTCTAATTTTTGATATAATAGTCAGCAGGAAAGAAAGTCTTATGGCGTTCTTCAAGCGAGCTTGGGATAGTGGGAGCCAAGTAGGGCAAAATAAAGTGCTGGCGCTTTCTGTCGTATTTTCAAAAACAATGAAGTAATAAATTAGGGTGGAACCGCGTTTCTGACGCCCCTAGGTTAAATCAACCTAGGATTGTTGGACGCGGTTCTTTTGCTTATTCAGTCTATTGTGTGAAAGAAAGGAGAGACGTGGAAAACCTTTATCTTGTAAAAGACGATAGTCAACTAGCTACATTTCGTGATTTTGTAGTAAGAAATACTGAAAAGTTGAAAGATTATCAATCTTTTTTAAAGAATGAACTTGCAGTCTGTGATTTACCGCAAGCCGTTATTTGGTCAGATTTTAATGCTGCTACACAGATTATTAGGGAAAGCGCTGTTCCAGCCTATACAAATAATAGACGAATGGTTATGACGCCTGATTTAGCTGTTTGGAAAGAGTTATATTTGTATCAGTTGATGGACTACAAGTGTTCTCAGCAAACTCAAGCAATAGAAAGTCACTATCATTCTTTATCTGAAAATTTCCTCTTACAGATTGTAGGACATGAGCTAGCTCATTGGTCGGAGCATTTTTTAGATGATTTTGATGGTTACGACTCTTATATCTGGTTCGAAGAGGGGATGGTTGAATATATTAGTCGCAAGTATTTCTTGACAGAAGAGGAATTTCAAGCGGAAAAAATTTGTAATCAATCTCTCGTAGAACTTTTTCAGAAGAAGTATGGTTGGCATTCACTGAATGATTTTGGTTCTTCGACTTATGATAAGAACTATGCAAGTATTTTTTATGAATACTGGCGCAGCTTTTTGACAGTAGATAAGTTGGTAGAAAATTTAGGTAGTGTACAAACGGTCTTCGATTCTTATTATCTATGGGCAAATACAGATAAAACTCTTCCCTTGTTAAATTGGTTTGTTCAGCAGAAATTAATTGAAAAAGAAATATAAAAACTAAAGGAGTAAACAATGTCTAAAAAATTGACTTTCCACTGCGTCAGTGGCAGAAACCTCCTTATAGTCGGACTGCCCCACGCTCAGCACTAGAGTGCCTGAGCTAGACGCAGTACTAACTCGTCTTGCCTCGTATGATCGACGAGGCAGACTGGTGTCGCAAGAAATCATTTTTTATTAAGGAGTATTCAATGTCTAAGAAATTAACATTTCACTGCGTCAGTGGCAGAGACCTCCTTACAGTCGGGCTGCCCCACGCTCAGCACTAGAGTGCCTGAGCTAGACGCAGTACTAACTCGTCTTGCCTCGTATGATCGACGAGGCAGACTCGTGTCGCAAGTAATTTATAAAAAAGGAGTAAACAATGTCTAAAAAATTGACTTTCCAGGAAATCATCCTTACTTTACAACAATTTTGGAATGACCAAGGTTGTATGCTTATGCAGGCTTATGATAATGAAAAAGGTGCGGGAACCATGAGTCCTTACACTTTCCTTCGTGCTATCGGACCTGAGCCATGGAATGCGGCTTATGTAGAGCCATCACGTCGTCCTGCTGACGGTCGTTATGGGGAAAACCCTAACCGTCTTTACCAGCACCACCAATTCCAAGTGGTTATGAAACCTTCTCCGTCAAACATTCAAGAACTTTACCTTGAGTCTTTGAAAAAATTGGGAATTAATCCGTTGGAACACGATATTCGTTTCGTTGAGGACAACTGGGAAAATCCATCTACTGGTTCAGCTGGTCTTGGTTGGGAAGTTTGGCTTGATGGGATGGAAATCACCCAGTTCACTTATTTCCAACAAGTTGGTGGATTAGCAACTGGCCCTGTGACTGCGGAAGTTACCTATGGTTTGGAGCGCTTGGCTTCTTACATTCAAGAAGTAGACTCTGTCTATGATATCGAGTGGGCTGATGGTGTAAAATACGGAGAAATCTTTATTCAGCCTGAGTACGAACACTCAAAATATTCATTTGAAATTTCAGATCAAGAAATGTTGCTTGAAAATTTTGATAAGTTTGAAAAAGAAGCTGGTCGTGCATTAGAAGAAGGCTTAGTTCACCCTGCCTATGACTATGTTCTCAAATGTTCACATACCTTTAACCTGCTTGATGCGCGTGGTGCCGTATCTGTAACAGAGCGCGCAGGCTATATCGCTCGTATCCGTAACTTGGCCCGTGTCGTAGCCAAAACCTTTGTCGCAGAACGCAAACGCCTAGGCTACCCACTTTTGGATGAAGAAACAAGAGCTAAACTCCTAGCAGAAGACGCAGAATAAAGAGAGTGACAAATTACGAAAATGGGCGAACAGAGTGAGCCCTGAGCCAGTTGCCGCAGTGATGAAGGTATCCTTAGTGAAACTAAGGATACTAGGCAAAATTGGAGACTTTTGGCTCCAATTTTAGCAATGAAACAACGAAGTTGGTTGCTTGCGTGCCAATCACATAAGGCAAACTGGAAAATAAAAAGATACTTTTCGGAGAAAAAACATGACAAAAAACTTATTAGTAGAACTCGGTCTTGAAGAATTACCAGCCTACGTTGTCACACCAAGTGAAAAACAACTAGGAGAAAAAATAGCAGCCTTCCTCAAGGAAAACCGCTTGTCTTTTGAAGCTATTCAAACCTTCTCAACACCACGTCGTTTGGCTGTTCGTGTAACTGGTCTTGCAGACAAACAGTCTGATTTGACAGAAGATTTCAAGGGTCCAGCAAAGAAAATTGCCTTGGATAGTGATGGAAATTTCACCAAAGCAGCTCAAGGATTTGTCCGTGGAAAAGGATTGACTGTTGAAGATATCGAATTCCGTGAAATCAAGGGTGAAGAATATGTCTATGTCACTAAGGAGGAAGTTGGTCAAGCAGTTGAAGCCATTGTTCCTGGTGTTGTAGATGTCTTGAAGTCATTGACTTTCCCTGTCAGCATGCACTGGGCTGGAAATAGCTTTGAATACATTCGTCCTGTTCACACTTTAACAGTTCTTTTAGATGAAGAAGAGTTTGATTTGGATTTCCTTGATATTAGGGGAGAGCGTGTGAGCCGTGGCCATCGTTTCTTGGGACAAGAAACCAAGATTCAGTCAGCCTTGAGCTATGAAGAAGACCTTCGTCGTCAGTTTGTAATTGCAGATCCACGTGAACGTGAGCAAATGATTGTTGACCAAATCAAGGCAATCGAAGCTGAGCATGGTGTAGGTATCGAGATTGACGCTGATTTGCTGAATGAAGTCTTGAACTTGGTTGAATACCCAACTGCCTTTATGGGAAGTTTTGATGCTAAATACCTTGAAGTTCCAGAAGAAGTTTTGGTGACTTCAATGAAGGAACACCAACGTTACTTTGTTGTCCGTGATCAAGATGGTAAACTCTTGCCAAACTTCATTTCTGTTCGTAACGGAAACGCAGAACATTTGGAAAATGTCATCAAAGGAAATGAAAAAGTCTTGGTAGCCCGCTTGGAAGACGGAGAATTCTTCTGGCGTGAAGACCAAAAATTGGTGATTTCTGACCTTGTTGAAAAATTAAACAATGTCACTTTCCACGAGAAGATTGGTTCCCTTCGTGAACACATGATTCGTACGGGTCAAATCGCTGTACTTTTGGCAGAAAAAGCAGGTTTATCAGCGGATGAAACAGTTGACCTAGCTCGTGCAGCAGCCATTTACAAGTTTGACTTGTTGACAGGTATGGTTGGTGAATTTGACGAGCTCCAAGGAATTATGGGTGAGAAATATGCCCTTCTTGCTGGTGAAACTCCAGCAGTGGCAACTGCTATTCGTGAACACTACATGCCTACATCAGCTGAAGGAGAACTTCCAGAGAGCAAGGTTGGTGCAGTGCTTGCTATTGCAGATAAATTGGATACGATTTTGAGTTTCTTCTCAGTAGGTTTGATTCCATCAGGTTCTAATGACCCTTATGCCCTTCGTCGTGCGACGCAAGGTGTAGTTCGTATATTGGATGCCTTTGGTTGGCACATTGCTATGGACGAGCTGATTGATAGCCTTTATGCTTTAACATTTGACAGCTTGACTTATGAAAATAAGACAGAGGTTATGAACTTTATCAAGGCTCGTGTTGATAAGATGATGGGTTCTACTCCAAAAGACATTAAGGAAGCCGTTCTTGCAGGATCAAACTTTGTTGTGGCAGATATGTTGGAAGCAGCAAGTGCTCTCGTAGAAGCAAGCAAGGAAGAAGACTTCAAACCATCCGTTGAATCACTCTCTCGTGCCTTTAACTTGACTGAGAAGGCAGAAGGAGTAGCCACAGTTGATTCAGCTCTCTTTGAGAATGAAGAAGAGAAAACCTTGGCAGAAGCAGTAGAATCACTCGTTTTGTCAGGGACTGCCAGTCAGCAATTGAAACAGCTCTTTGCTCTTAGCCCAGTCATTGATGCATTCTTTGAGAATACCATGGTTATGGCTGAAAATGAAGCAGTCCGTCAAAATCGTTTGGCAATCTTGTCTCAATTAACCAAGAAAGCAGCTAAACTTGCACGTTTTAACCAAATCAATACCAAATAAAATCTGTTAAACGGATTAAATCTTATCATAAAGGAGAGAAACATGGATCCTAAAAAAATTGATCGTATCAATGAGCTTGCCAAAAAGAAAAAAGCAGAAGGCTTGACATCAGAAGAAAAAGTGGAACAAGCTAAACTACGTGAGGAGTACATTGAAGGTTATCGTCGCTCTGTTCGTCACCACATTGAGGGAATCAAAATTGTGGACGAAGAAGGTAATGATGTTACACCAGAAAAACTACGTCAGGTACAACGTGAAAAAGGATTACATGGTCGTAGTCTTGATGATCCAAATTCATAATATGTATTCTTTCTTTTTTAAAACTAAATGACTATAACATGAGATTTCCTTTCTCTTTTTACATAATACAATTTTAAAACTCCATTGAAACAGTTGTCTCTATAGAGTAGGAATTCCTGAAGAACAGCTTAGGTGACCTTCTTTATCGATGAGGATGGCTTCGATGCCCTCAAAACTTTCGACTTGCCAGAGGATAGAAGCATGTCTTTCTCCAAAGAGTCGAGTCGTTCAGATTTCGCCATCGACTGATTTATCAGAGATGATTGTTAGACTCGCTAGTTCCGTTTCAACAGGATATCCTGTTTGATTAGACTTCCTGCGAAACAATATATGGTAGAATAGTTCTATGAATTATGAAGCAAGTAAACAACTAACTGATGCACGATTTAAGCTCCTGGTTGGTGTTCAGCGCACGACTTTTGAAGAGATGTTAGCTGTATTAAAAACAGCTTATCAAGGTAAACACGCAAAAGGGGGACGAAAACTCAAATTAAGCCTAGAAGACCTTCTTATGGCCACTCTTCAATATGTGCGAGAATACCGCACTTATGAAGAAATTGCGGCTGATCTTGGTATCCACGAAAGCAACTTAACCCATCGGAGTCAATGGGTTGAAGTAACTCTTGTTCAAAGTGGTTTTACGATTTCAAGAACTCCTCTCAGTTCTGAGGACACGGTAATGATTGATGCGACGGAAGTAAAAATCCATCGCCTTAAAAAACAATTAGCGAATGATTCTGGTAAAAAGAAATGCCACGCTATGAAGGCTCAGGCGATTGTCACAAGCCAAGGGAGAATTGTTTCTTTGGAGATCACTGTGAACTATTGTCATGATATGAAGTTGTTCAAAATGAGTCGCAGAAATATCGGACAAGCTGGTAAAATCTTGGCTGACAGTGCTTATCAAGGACTCATGAAGATATATCCTCAAGCACAAACTCCGAGGAAATCAAGTAAACTTAAGCCATTAACTCTTGAAGACAAAGCCTGTAACCATGCACTATCTAAGGAGAGCAGCAAGGTTGAGAATATTTTTGCCACAGTAAAAACGTTTAAAATGTTTTCAACAACCTATCGAAATCATCGTAAACGCTTCGGATTACGAATGAATTCGATTGCTGGCATTATCAATCATGAACTAGGATTCTAGTTTTGCAGGAAGTCTAGTAGTAAAATAAACTAAAAATCTGTTGCATAATAATGATAAAAACGATATAATGAAAGCGTCTTCGATATTGATGATATAAAATCATTAAAAATTAGCAAAAATCGTTTAATTAGTTAGTTTATAATCTATTGGTCTTCTTCAGTCCAGTGTATCTGCTAAGACCGTTCTTAAAAGTTATCGCTATGATTGGAATACCTACTATAGGTATAGTATGAATTACCACAGATATGGATATATTGTCATTGGAATGGTCTTCTTATTATAGCTATTCTGAGTATAAAGTTGGCGGAGGCTGGAACTACGATCGTTATGAGGTAGTAAACCATTACAAAGGAGGCTATTGATCCTTAAAGAGTGAGAAAAAGGAGGACTGGATATGTTACAGCTTACTCATGTGACCTTAAAAACGCGACAAGTCATCTTGCAAGATGCGGATTTCACCTTTAATAAAGGCAGGGTTTATGGTGTTCTCGCTATCAATGGCTCTGGAAAGACGACCCTGTTCCGCGCCATTAGCAACTTAATCCCCATAAGTAGTGGAAATATCGCAGTCTCTCCTTCTTTATTTTATTATGAGAGTGTTGAATGGCTGGATGGAAACTTAAGTGGGATGGACTATCTTCGCCTTATAAAAAGCATCTGGAAGTCAGACCTGAACTTGAGGGATGAAATCGCCTACTGGGAAATGTCTGACTATATCAGCCTTCCCATTCGCAAGTATTCCCTAGGCATGAAGCAACGCTTGGTGATTGCCATGTATTTCCTCAGTCAGGCCAAATGCTGGCTTATGGATGAAATTACAAATGGCTTAGATGAGTATTATCGACAGAAGTTTTTTGATAGGCTGGCACAAATCGATAGACAAGAGCAGCTGGTTCTTTTAAGTTCCCACTATAAGGAAGAGTTGGTTGATGTCTGCGATAGAGTAGTAACCATTCATCAGGGGCAGATAGAAGAGGTTTAGTTTATGAAAGATGTTAGTCTATTTTTATTGAAAAAAGTTTTCAAAAGTCGTTAAACTGGATTATCTTACTTTTATTTGCATCTGTACTCGGTGTTACCTTTTATTTAAATAGTCAGACTGCAAACTCACACAGCTTGGAGAGCGAGTTGGAAACCAGTGTTGTAAAATATGAGAGAATCATCAATGAAAATGAAGTGAAGCTTTCCCAAATGTCTGACACCAGCTCGGAGGAATACCAGAGTGTTAAAAGTAATTTAGACTTGCAAAAAAATTTTTTAACGCAAAAGAAAGAAATTTTGAATTTACTAAAAGAAGGACGATGGAAAGAAGCCTATTATTTGCAGTGGCAAGATGAAGAGAAGAATTATGAAGTTATGTCAAATGAACCGACTGCTAGCTCTGACTTTAAAATGGCGGTTGACCGCCAACGAAAGATTTACCAAGCCCTGTATCCCTTGAACATAAAAGCACATACTTTGGAGTTTCCGACCCACGGGATTGACCAGATTGTCTGGATTTTAGAGGCTATCATCCCAAGCTTGTTTGTGGTTGCTATTATTTTATGCTAACGCAACTATTTGCAGAAAGATATCAAAATCATCTGGACACAGCTCAGTTATATCCTTTTTCAAAAGTGACATTTGCTTTATCCTCTCTTGGAGTTGGAGTGGGCTATGTAACTGTGCTGTTTATCGGAATCTGTGGATTTTCTTTTCTAGCGGGAAGTCTGATAAGTGGTTTTGGACAGTTAGATTATCCCTACCCAATTTATAGCTTAGCGAATCAAGAGGTAACTATTGGAAAGATACAAGATGTGTTATTTCCTGGCTTGTTCTTAGCTTTCTTAGCCTTTATCGTCATTGTGGAAGTCGTGTATTTGATTGCTTACTTTTTCAAGCAAAAAATGCCTGTCCTTTTTCTTTCACTCATTGGGATTGTTGGCTTATTGTTTGGCATCCAAACAATTCAGCCTCTTCAAAGGATTGCACATCTGATTCCCTTTACTTACTTGCGTTCAGTGGAGATTTTATCTGGAAGATTACCTAAGCAGATTGATAATGTCAATCTAAATTGGAGCATGGGGATGGTCTTACTTCCTTGCTTGATTATCCTTTTGCTATTGGAAATTCTATTTATTGAAAGATGGGGAAGTTCACAGAAAAAAGAATTTTTTAATAGATTCTAGCTTTCCTATAGGTAGGGAAAATAAGTAAAAACTAACATAGAGAGGGAATCAACTTGATTCTCTCTTTTTGATTCGAAAACCAAACCAAAATACAAACACAAACTTTTCAAAAAATAACTTTTTATCTTGACAAGAGCTAGAAAACTTGGTATCATATAAAAGTTGAGAAAAGCAGAAGTGAGAGCTTCTCGCCTTGTGACATTAAGTTGCCTGGCCCTACGGATGAAAAGTTTCGAAGAAACGCTATCATAACGTGCGGGCTTGTATATTTACGAGTCCGCTATTGTTTTTCTCTAATAAAACAAAAGAGGTGAAAACCATAGCAAAGCAAGACTTATTCATCAATGATGAGATTCGTGTACGTGAAGTTCGCTTGATTGGTCTTGAGGGAGAACAGCTAGGCATCAAGCCACTCAGTGAAGCGCAAGCTTTGGCTGATAACGCTAATGTTGACCTAGTATTGATTCAACCCCAAGCCAAACCGCCTGTTGCAAAAATTATGGACTACGGTAAGTTCAAATTTGAGTACCAGAAGAAGCAAAAAGAACAACGTAAAAAACAAAGCGTTGTTACTGTGAAAGAAGTTCGTCTAAGTCCAACAATTGACAAGGGTGACTTTGATACAAAACTTCGTAATGCACGTAAGTTCCTTGAAAAAGGAAATAAAGTTAAGGTATCTATTCGCTTTAAGGGTCGTATGATTACCCATAAAGAGATTGGTGCAAAAGTTTTAGCCGAGTTTGCTGAAGCAACTCAAGATATTGCCATCATCGAACAACGTGCTAAAATGGATGGACGTCAAATGTTCATGCAATTGGCGCCAGCGACTGACAAAAAATAATTGTCAGAAAGTTAAATAAAGGAGAAAAAATCATGCCAAAACAAAAAACACACCGCGCATCAGCTAAACGTTTCAAACGTACAGGTTCTGGTGGACTTAAACGTTTCCGTGCTTATACTTCTCACCGTTTCCACGGAAAAACTAAGAAACAACGTCGTCATCTTCGTAAAGCATCTATGGTGCATTCAGGAGATTACAAACGTATCAAAGCAATGCTTACTCGCTTGAAATAATAGCTTGACTGTAAGTAAATAATTCTAGGAAATATTTGGAGGAAATAAAACATGGCACGTGTTAAAGGTGGCGTTGTATCACGCAAACGTCGTAAACGTATTCTTAAATTAGCAAAAGGTTACTATGGAGCTAAACACATCTTGTTCCGTACTGCAAAAGAACAAGTAATGAACTCTTACTACTATGCATACCGTGATCGTCGTCAGAAAAAACGTGACTTCCGCAAATTGTGGATCACTCGTATCAACGCGGCAGCTCGTATGAACGGACTTTCATACTCACAATTGATGCATGGTTTGAAATTGGCTGAGATCGAAGTTAACCGTAAAATGCTTGCTGACTTGGCTGTTAACGATGCAGCAGCTTTCACAGCTCTTGCAGATGCAGCTAAAGCAAAACTTGGTAAATAACAACTGATGAGACTGGAAGAGGATTGTCCAGTCTTTTTAAAAATAAAGGAGAAAAATATGGCTTCAAAAATGCTACATACTTGCTTGCGAGTAGAAAATCTTGAAAAATCAATTGCATTCTATCAAGATGCTTTTGGTTTTAAAGAATTGCGTCGCAGAGATTTTCCAGATCATGCCTTCACGATTGTCTATCTAGGTCTTGAGGGTGATGACTATGAGTTGGAATTGACTTATAACTACGATCACGGCCCTTATGTGGTTGGAGATGGCTTTGCTCATATCGCCCTAAGTACACCTGATCTTGAGGTTCTTCATCAAGAGCACAGTGCAAAAGGCTATGAAGTGACTGAGCCAAATGGCCTACCAGGAACTACACCAAACTATTACTTTGTCAAAGACCCTGATGGCTACAAGGTCGAAGTCATTCGTGAAAAATAATCTCATGAGGTCAAGTAGAATGTTCCTTTTCTACTTGACTTTTTTTAGCTGAAAGAGTATACTAATAAAAATTTAACCTTTAAGGGGAGTCCAGAGAGACTCACAAGGTGTCAGATAAAAGAATAGTACAATTTTCTAGAGGAGACTTTTGAGTTTGCTCTCTTCTGTTGTACAATTTTAACTGAGGCCTTGCACTAGCAAGGTCTTTTCTTTGTCTGGTCCCCTTAAAATTTAAGGAGGAAAAGTCATGAATCCCACATGTAAGAAACGTTTGGGTGCCATTCGTTTGGAAACCATGAAGGTGGTTGCACAGGAGGAAATCGCGCCAGCAATCTTTGAACTAGTCTTAGAAGGAGAAATGGTTGAAGTCATGCGAGCAGGACAATTTCTACATCTGCGTGTGCCTGATGATGCCCATCTTTTGCGTCGTCCTATTTCAATTTCGTCTATCGATAAGGTTAAGAAGCAGTGTCATCTCATTTACTGGATTGAGGGAGCTGGGACTGCAATTTTTTCAACCTTAAGTCAGGGAGACACTCTTGATGTGATGGGGCCTCAGGGAAATGGTTTTGACTTGTCTGACCTTGATGAGCAGAATCAGGTTCTCCTTGTTGGTGGTGGGATTGGTGTTCCACCCTTGCTTGAGGTGGCCAAGGAATTGCATGAACGTGGAGTGAAAGTAGTGACAGTCCTCGGTTTTGCTAATAAGGATGCTGTTATTTTGAAAACGGAATTGGCTCAGTATGGTCAGGTCTTTGTAACGACAGATGATGGTTCTTATGGCATCAAGGGAAATGTTTCCGTTGTTATCAATGATTTAGATAGTCAGTTTGATGCTGTTTACTCGTGTGGGGCTCCAGGAATGATGAAGTATATCAATCAAACCTTTGATGATCACCCAAGAGCCTATTTATCTCTGGAATCTCGTATGGCTTGTGGGATGGGAGCTTGCTATGCCTGTGTTCTAAAAGTACCAGAAAGCGAGACGGTCAGCCAACGCGTCTGTGAAGATGGTCCTGTTTTCCGCACAGGAACAGTTGTATTATAAGGAGAAAATTATGACTACAAATCGATTACAAGTGTCTCTACCTGGTTTGGATTTGAAAAATCCGATTATTCCAGCATCAGGCTGTTTTGGCTTTGGACAAGAGTATGCCAAGTACTATGATTTAGACCTTTTAGGTTCTATTATGATCAAGGCGACAACCCTTGAACCACGTTTTGGGAATCCAACTCCAAGAGTGGCAGAGACGCCTGCTGGTATGCTCAATGCAATTGGCTTGCAAAATCCTGGTTTAGAGGTTGTTTTGGCTGAAAAGCTACCTTGGCTGGAAAGAGAATATCCAAATCTTCCTATTATTGCCAATGTAGCTGGTTTTTCAAAACAAGAGTATGCAGCTGTTTCTCATGGGATTTCCAAGGCAACTAATGTAAAAGCTATCGAGCTCAATATTTCTTGTCCCAATGTTGACCACTGTAATCATGGACTTTTGATTGGTCAAGATCCAGATTTGGCTTATGATGTGGTGAAAGCAGCTGTGGAAGCCTCAGAAGTGCCAGTTTATGTCAAATTAACCCCGAGTGTGACCGATATCGTTACTGTCGCAAAAGCTGCAGAAGATGCGGGAGCAAGTGGCTTGACCATGATCAATACTCTGGTTGGAATGCGCTTTGACCTCAAAACCAGAAAACCAATCTTGGCCAATGGAACAGGTGGAATGTCAGGTCCAGCAGTCTTTCCAGTAGCCCTCAAACTCATCCGCCAAGTAGCCCAAACAACAGACCTGCCTATCATTGGAATGGGGGGAGTGGATTCGGCTGAAGCTGCCCTAGAAATGTATCTGGCTGGGGCATCTGCTATCGGAGTTGGAACAGCTAACTTTACCAATCCTTATGCCTGCCCTGACATCATCGAAAATTTACCAAAAGTCATGGATAAATACGGTATTAGCAGTCTGGAAGAACTCCGTCAGGAAGTAAAAGAGTCTCTGAGGTAACCTGCAATCAATCTGTTCTTGATTTTTTATTAGTTTGTAATATGAATTTAGGAGAATTTTGGTACAATAAAATAAATAAGAACAGAGGAAGAAGGTTAATGAAGAAAGTAAGATTTATTTTTTTAGCTCTGCTATTTTTCTTAGCTAGTCCAGAGGGTGCAATGGCTAGTGATGGTACTTGGCAAGGAAAACAGTATCTGAAAGAAGATGGCAGTCAAGCAGCGAATGAGTGGGTTTTTGATACTCATTATCAATCTTGGTTCTATATAAAAGCAGATGCTAACTATGCTGAAAATGAATGGCTAAAGCAAGGTGACGACTATTTTTACCTCAAATCTGGTGGCTATATGGCCAAATCAGAATGGGTAGAAGACAAGGGAGCCTTTTATTATCTTGACCAAGATGGAAAGATGAAAAGAAATGCTTGGGTAGGAACTTCCTATGTTGGTGCAACAGGTGCCAAAGTAATGGAAGACTGGGTCTATGATTCTCAATACGATGCTTGGTTTTATATCAAAGCAGATGGCCAGCACGCAGAGAAAGAATGGCTCCAAATTAAAGGGAAGGATTATTATTTCAAATTATGGTTATCTACTGACAAGTCAGTGGATTAATCAAGCTTATGTGAATGCCAGTGGTGCCAAAGTACAGCAAGGTTGGCTTTTTGACAGACAATACCAATCTTGGTTTTACATCAAAGAAAATGGAAACCATGCTGATAAAGAATGGATTTTCGAGAATGGTCACTATTATTATCTAAAATCCTATGGCTACATGGCAGTCAATGAATGGATTTGGGATAAGGAATCTTGGTTTTATCTCAAATCTGATGGCAAAATGGCAGATAAAGAATGGGTCTACGATTCTCATAGTCAAGCTTGGTACTACTTCAAATCCTATGGCTACATGGCAGCCAATGAATGGATTTGGGATAAGGAGTCATGGTTTTACCTCAAGTCTGATGGCAAAATGGCTAAAAAAGAATGGGTCTACGATTCTAAAAGTCAAGCTTGGTACTACTTCAAATCCGGTGGCTACATGGCAGCCAATGAATGGATTTGGGATAAGGAGTCATGGTTTTACCTCAAGTCTGATGGCAAAATGGCTAAAAAAGAATGGGTCTACGATTCTAAAAGTCAAGCCTGGTACTACTTCAAATCCTATGGCTACATGGCGAAAAATGAGACAGTAGATGGTTATCAGCTTGGAAGCGATGGTAAATGGCGTGGAGAAAAAGCTACAAATGAAAATGCTGCTTATTATCAAGTAGTACCAGTCACAGCAAATATCTATAATGCAGATGGTGAAAAGCTCTCCTATATATCGCAAGCTAGTGTTGTTTGGCTAGATAAGGATAGAAAAAGTGATGACAAGCGCCTGGCTATTACTATTTCTGGTTTGTCAGGCTATATGAAAACAGAAGATTTACAAGCGCTAGATGCTAGTAAGGACTTTATCCCTTATTATGAGAGTGATGGCCACCGTTTTTATCACTATGTGGCTCAGAATGCTAGTATCCCAGTAGCTTCTCATCTTTCTGATATGGAAGTAGGCAAGAAATATTATTCGGCAGATGGCCTGCATTTTGATGGTTTTAAGCTTGAGAATCCCTTCCTTTTCAAAGATTTAACAGAGGCTACAAACTACAGTGCTGAAGAATTGGATAAGGTATTTAGTCTGTTAAATATTGACAATAGTCTCTTGGAAAATAAGGGAACTACCTTTAAGGAAGCCGAAGAACATTACCATATCAATGCTCTTTATCTCCTTGCCCATAGTGCCCTAGAAAGTAACTGGGGAAGAAGTAAAATTGCCAAAGATAAGAATAATTTCTTTGGCATTACAGCCTATGATACGACACCTTACCTTTCTGCTAAGACATTTGATGATGTGGATAAGGGAATTTTAGGTGCAACCAAGTGGATTAAGGAAAATTATATCGATAGGGGAAGAACTTTCCTTGGAAACAAGGCGTCTGGTATGAATGTAGAATATGCCTCAGACCCTTATTGGGGTGAAAAAATTGCTAGTGTGATGATGAAAATCAATGAGAAACTAGGTGGCAAAGATTAGTCCTATAATTGGATATGATTTGAGTGAATAGTATGTTAAAAATCCTGATTTTAAGTAAAATCAGGATTTTTTCATGGATACGATTTTTTCTGGGTCTGGTGTGACACGGAGGGTCTTTTGTCCTGTGTAGGTGACAAAGCCGGGTTTTCCACCAGTTGGTTTGTTGAGTTTCTTGATTTCAATCATATCTACCTGCACCAGATTTGACAGGCGACCTTGAGAGAAGTAGGCAGCTAGTTCTGCTGCTTCTGTCTTGACTTCATCAGATGGGTCAAGATTGCCTGAGATGACAACGTGGCTTCCAGGAATGTCCTTGGCATGGAACCAAAGTTCCTCTTTGCGTGCCATTTTAAAGGTTAGCTCCTCGTTTTGTAGGTTGTTTCGGCCGACATAGATGATGGTTTTGCCATCGCTTGCTAGATATTGTTCTGGTTTTTTGCGTTTCTGGATTTTCTCCCGCTGTCTTCTGCGGATAAAGCCAGTTTGAATCAATTCTTCACGGATTTCAGCGATTTCTTCCAGCCCAGCTTGGTTGAGGACGGTTTCTACACTTTCCAGATAGAGAATAGTGGCCTTGGTTTCCTCAATCAGATCAGTCAAGTATTTGACAGCTTCTTTGAGTTTCTGATACCGTTTAAAATAGCGTTGGGCATTTTGGTTGGGAGTCAAGGCCTTATCAAGCGCAATCGTGATAGGTTGGTTGGTGTAGTAGTTGTCTAGGATAACCTGGTCTTGGTCGTTAGGCACTTGGTGGAGGAAGGTTGTCAGCAATTCTCCTTTTTGACGAAATTCTTCAGCGTTGTCTGTCGCCAGTAACTCTTTTTCCTGTTTTTTCAGCTTATGTCGGTTTTTCTGAAGTTCATTTTCAACACGACGAATGAGTTCACTGGCTTGCTGTTTGACGCGGTCGCGTTCTGCCTTGTCCTTATAGTAGGTGTCCAGCAAATCAGAAAGACTGGTAAAAGGCTCTCCTACTTGATTTTTAAAAGGAACTGGACTGAAGGATGTCTCAGTCAAGCATGGCTGGGTTTCTTGATGGAAAAAGGTACGGAAAGTAGACAGTTTATCACTAACCAGAATCCTTTCCAATTCATTTGCCGTATCGCGTCCCAGACCTTGAAAGAGGCTTTGAAGATTTTTAGCTGTCGTTTCCTGTGTTTGCAGGATTTCAAAGAGTTTCTCGTCCTTGATAGTAAAAGGATTGAGAGATTCCGTACTTGGCGGAGCGATATAGGTCGATCCAGGAAGCAAGGTGCGGTAGCTATTTTGTGAAAAACCAACGTGTTTAATGACTTCGAGAATTTTGTGGCTACTTTTATCAACCAGTAGAATATTACTGTGTTTCCCCATAATCTCGATAATCAGGGTAGCCTGGATATGGTCTCCAATCTCGTTTTTATTGGAAACTGTCATTTCCACAATACGGTCATTTTCCACCTGCTCAATCGACTCAATCAGGGCCCCCTGTAAATACTTTCTCAAAACCATGATAAAGGTAGAAGGTTGGGCTGGATTTTCAAAAGTCGTTTGGGTCAGCTGAATGCGTCCAAAAACGGGATGGGCAGAAAGGAGCAGGCGGTGACTTTGGCGATTGCTGCGGATTTGCAAGACCAACTCTTGTTCAAAAGGCTGATTGATTTTCTGGATGCGACCATTCACTAATTCGCTTCGCAATTCCTCAACTATGTGGTGTAAAAAAATCCATCAAATGACATCGTTCTCTCCTTGTGATTGTATTCCATAGTATTATATCAAAAAGGTAGAATAAAATCATGGAAATGTGGTATAATAAAGCCAAGTAAAGAGAAACGAGAAGCACATGTATATTGAAATGGTAGATGAAACTGGTCAAGTTTCAAAAGAAATGTTGCAACAAACCCAAGAAATTTTGGAATTTGCAGCCCAAAAATTAGGAAAAGAAGACAAGGAGATGGCAGTCACTTTTGTGACCAATGAGCGTAGTCATGAACTTAATCTGGAGTACCGTGACACCGACCGTCCGACAGATGTCATTAGCCTTGAGTATAAACCAGAATTGGAAATTGCCTTTGACGAAGAGGATTTGCTTGAAAATCCAGAATTGACAGAGATGATGTCTGAGTTTGATGCCTATATTGGGGAATTGTTCATCTCTATCGATAAGGCTCATGAGCAGGCCGAAGAATATGGTCACAGCTTTGAGCGTGAGATGGGCTTCTTGGCAGTACACGGCTTTTTACATATTAACGGCTATGATCACTACACTCCAAGAAGAAGCGGAGATGTTCGGTTTACAAGAAGAAATTTTGACAGCCTATGGACTCACAAGACAATAAACGAAAATGGAAAAATCGTGACCTGATATCCAGTTTAGAATTTGCTTTGACAGGTATTTTTACTGCTATCAAGGAAGAACGCAATATGCGAAAACACGCAGTGACGGCTCTAGTGGTCATCCTTGCAGGTTTTGTTTTTCAGGTGTCACGAATCGAATGGCTCTTTCTCCTATTGAGCATTTTCTTGGTAGTAGCCTTTGAGATTATCAACTCTGCTATTGAAAATGTGGTGGATTTGGCCAGTCACTATCACTTTTCCATGCTGGCTAAAAATGCCAAGGATATGGCGGCTGGCGCGGTATTAGTGGTTTCTTTTTCGCAGCCTTAACAGGCGCATTAATTTTTCTCCCACGAATCTGGGATTTATTATTTTAAACAGTAAGAGGAAATTATGACTTTTAAATCAGGTTTTGTAGCCATTTTAGGACGTCCCAATGTTGGGAAGTCAACTTTTTTAAATCATGTCATGGGGCAAAAGATTGCCATCATGAGTGACAAGGCGCAGACAACGCGCAACAAAATTATGGGAATTTACACGACTGATAAAGAGCAAATCGTCTTTATCGATACGCCAGGAATTCACAAGCCTAAAACAGCTCTCGGAGATTTCATGGTTGAGTCTGCCTACAGTACCCTTCGCGAAGTGGATACCGTCCTTTTCATGGTGCCTGCTGATGAAGCGCGTGGTAAGGGGGACGATATGATTATCGAGCGTCTCAAGGCTACCAAGGTTCCTGTGATTTTGGTGGTGAATAAAATCGATAAGGTCCATCCAGACCAGCTCTTGTCTCAGATTGATGACTTCCGTAATCAAATAGACTTTAAGGAAATTGTTCCAATCTCAGCCCTTCAGGGAAATAATGTGTCTCGTCTAGTGGATATTTTGAGTGAAAATCTGGATGAAGGTTTCCAATATTTCCCGTCTGATCAAATCACAGATCATCCAGAACGTTTCTTAGTTTCAGAAATGGTTCGCGAGAAAGTCTTGCACCTAACTCGTGAAGAGATTCCGCATTCTGTAGCAGTAGTTGTTGACTGTATGAAACGAGACGAAGAGACAGACAAGGTTCACATCCGTGCAACCATCATGGTCGAGCGCGATAGCCAAAAAGGGATTATCATCGGTAAAGGTGGCGCTATGCTTAAGAAAATCGGTAGTATGGCCCGTCGTGATATCGAACTTATGCTAGGAGACAAGGTCTTCCTAGAAACCTGGGTCAAGGTCAAGAAAAACTGGCGCGATAAAAAGCTGGATTTAGCTGACTTTGGCTATAATGAAAAAGAATACTAAGTAGAGGTGGGCTCATGCCTGCTTCTTGTTTTTACAGAAGGAGGACTTATGCCTGAATTACCTGAGGTTGAAACCGTTCGTCGTGGCTTGGAAAAATTGATTTTGGGTAAGAAGATTTCGAGTATAGAAATTCGTTATCCCAAGATGATTAAGACGGATTTGGACGAGTTTCAAAGGGAAGTGCCTGGTCAGATTGTTGAGTCAATGGGACGTCGTGGTAAATATTTACTTTTCTGCCTGACAGAAAAGGTTTTGATTTCCCATCTGCGGATGGAGGGCAAGTATTTTTACTATCCAGACCAAGGACCTGAACGCAAGCATGCCCATGTTTTCTTTCAGTTTGAAGATGGTGGCACGCTTGTTTATGAGGATGTTCGCAAGTTTGGAACCATGGAACTCTTGGTGCCTGACCTTTTAGACGCCTACTTTATTTCTAAAAAATTAGGTCCTGAACCAAGCGAACAAGACTTTGATTTACAGGTCTTTCAATCTGCCCTTGCCAAGTCCAAAAAGCCTATCAAATCCCATCTCCTAGACCAGACCTTGGTAGCTGGACTTGGCAATATCTATGTGGATGAGGTTCTCTGGCGAGCTCAGGTTCATCCAGCTAGACCTTCCCAGACTTTGACAGCAGAAGAAGCGACTGCCATTCATGACCAGACCATTGCTGTTTTGGGCCAGGCTGTTGAAAAAGGTGGCTCCACCATTCGGACTTATACCAATGCCTTTGGGGAAGATGGAAGCATGCAGGACTTTCATCAGGTCTATGATAAGACTGGTCAAGAATGTGTACGCTGTGGTACCATCATTGAGAAAATTCAACTAGGCGGACGTGGAACCCACTTTTGTCCAAACTGTCAAAGGAGGGACTGATGGGAAAAATCATCGGAATCACTGGGGGAATTGCCTCAGGTAAGTCAACTGTGACAAATTTTCTAAGACAGCAAGGCTTTCAAGCAGTGGATGCCGACGCAGTCGTCCACCAACTACAGAAACCTGGTGGTCGTCTGTTTGAGGCTCTAGTACAGCACTTTGGGCAAGAAATCATTCTTGAAAACGGAGAACTCAATCGCCCTCTCCTAGCTAGTCTCATCTTTTCAAATCCTGAAGAGCAAAAATGGTCTAATCAAATTCAAGGGGAGATTATCCGTGAGGAACTGGCTACTTTGAGAGAACAGTTGGCTCAGACAGAAGAGATTTTCTTCATGGATATTCCCCTACTTTTTGAGCAGGACTACAGCGATTGGTTTGCTGAGACTTGGTTGGTCTATGTGGACCGAGATGCCCAAGTAGAACGCTTAATGAAAAGGGACCAGTTGTCCAAAGATGAAGCTGAGTCTCGTCTGGCAGCCCAGTGGCCTTTAGAAAAAAAGAAAGATTTGGCCAGCCAGGTTCTTGATAATAATGGCAATCATAACCAGCTTCTTAATCAAGTGCATATCCTTCTTGAGGGAGGTAGGCAAGATGACAGAGATTAACTGGAAGGATAATCTGCGTATTGCCTGGTTTGGTAATTTTCTGACAGGAGCCAGTATTTCTTTGGTTGTACCTTTTATGCCCATCTTCGTGGAAAATCTAGGTGTAGGGAGTCAGCAAGTCGCTTTTTATGCAGGCTTAGCAATTTCTGTCTCTGCTATTTCCGCGGCGCTCTTTTCTCCTATTTGGGGTATTCTTGCTGACAAATACGGCCGAAAACCCATGATGATTCGGGCAGGTCTTGCTATGACTATCACTATGGGAGGCTTGGCCTTTGTCCCAAATATCTATTGGTTAATCTTTCTTCGTTTACTAAACGGTGTATTTGCAGGTTTTGTTCCTAATGCAACGGCACTGATAGCCAGTCAGGTTCCCAAGGAGAAATCAGGCTCTGCCTTAGGTACTTTGTCTACAGGCGTAGTTGCATGCACTCTAACTGGTCCCTTTATTGGTGGCTTTATCGCAGAATTATTTGGCATTCGTACAGTTTTCTTACTGGTTGGTAGTTTTCTATTTTTAGCTGCTATTTTGACTATTTGCTTTATCAAGGAAGATTTTCAACCAGTAGCCAAGGAAAAGGCTATTCCAACAAAGGAATTATTTACCTCGGTTAAATATCCCTATCTTTTGCTCAATCTCTTTTTAACCAGTTTTGTCATCCAATTTTCAGCTCAATCGATTGGCCCTATTTTGGCTCTTTATGTACGCGACTTAGGGCAGACAGAGAATCTTCTTTTTGTCTCTGGTTTGATTGTGTCCAGTATGGGCTTTTCCAGTATGATGAGTGCAGGAGTCATGGGCAAGCTAGGTGACAAGGTGGGCAATCATCGTCTCTTGGTTGTCGCCCAGTTTTATTCAGTCATCATCTATCTCCTCTGTGCCAATGCCTCTAGCCCCCTTCAACTAGGACTCTATCGTTTCCTCTTTGGATTGGGAACCGGTGCCTTGATTCCTGGGGTTAATGCCCTACTCAGCAAAATGACTCCCAAAGCCGGCATTTCGAGGGTCTTTGCCTTCAATCAGGTATTCTTTTATCTGGGAGGTGTTGTTGGTCCCATGGCAGGTTCTGCAGTAGCAGGTCAATTTGGCTACCATGCTGTCTTTTATGCGACAAGCCTTTGTGTGGCCTTTAGTTGTCTCTTTAACCTGATTCAATTTCGAACATTATTAGACTTCCTGCGAAACAATATATGGTATAATAGTTCTATGGATTATGAAGCAAGTGAACAACTAACTGATGCACGATTTAAGCTCCTGGTTGGTGTTCAGTGCACGACTTTTGAAGAGATGTTAGCTGTATTAAAAAGAGATTATCAAGGTAAACACGCAAAAGGGGGACGAAAACCTAAACTAAGCCTAGAATACCTTCTTATGGCGACTTCAATATGTGCGAGAATATCGAACTTATGAAGAAATTGCGGCTGATCTTGGTATCCACGAAAGCAACTTAATCCGTCGGAGCCAATGGGTTGAAGTAACTCTTGTTCAAAGGTGGTGTTGCGATTTCAAGAACTCCTCTCAGTTCTGAGGACACGGTAATGATTGATGCGACGGAAGTAAAAATCAATCGTCCTAAAAAACAATTAGCGAATGATTCTGGTAAAAAGAAATGCCACGCTATGAAGGCTCAGGCGATTGTCACAAGCCAAGGGAGAATTGTTTCTTTGGAGATCACTGTGAACTATTGTCATGATATGAAGTTGTTCAAAATGAGTCGCAGAAATATCGGACAAGCTGGTAAAATCTTGTCTGACAGTGGTTATCAAGGGCTCATGAAGCTATATCCTCAAGCGCAAACTCCGAGGAAATCCAGCAAACTCAAGCCGCTAACAGCTGAAGAGAAAGCCTGTAACCATGCGCTATCTAAGGAGAGAATCAAGGTTGAGAATATTTTTGACAAAGTATAGTAGATTGAAACTAGAATAGTACACCTCTACTTCTAAAACATTGTTAGAAATCGATTTGACTGTCTTGATCGATTTGTCCTGTTCTTATTTCATTTCACTATAAAAACGTTTAAAATATCTTCAACAACCTATCGAAATCATCGTAAACACTTCGGATTACGAATGAATTTGATTGCTGGTATTATCAATCATGAACTAGGATTCTAGTTTTGCAGGAAGTCTAATCAAGAGGAAAGTAAATGACGATTAAGGTAATTGCGACAGATATGGATGGGACCTTGCTGGATGCTAGAGGCCAGCTTGATCTCCCACGCTTGGAAAAGATTGTGGATCAGTTGGATCAAAGGGGGATTCGTTTTGTCATCGCGACAGGGAATGAAATTCACCGCATGAGGCAACTACTGGAGCACTTGGTGGATCGAGTGGTTCTGGTTGTTGCCAATGGTGCTCATATTTTTGAAAACAATGAATTGATTCAGGCTCAGACTTGGGATGATGCCATTGTCGATAAGGCTTTGGCTCATTTCGAGGGTCGAGCGTGTCAGGATCAATTTGTTGTAACAGGGATGAAGGGTGGTTTCGTCAAGGAAGGTACCATTTTTACAGACCTTGAAAGTTTTATGACTCCAGAAATGATTGAAGAATTCTACCAACGAATGAATTTTGTGGATGAATTAACCTCTGACCTCTTTGGTGGTGTGCTCAAGATGAGTATGGTTGTTGGTGAGGAACGTTTGAATTCGGTATTGGAAGAAATCAATGACCTCTTTGATGGCCGTGTTCGGGCTGTATCGAGTGGCTATGGTTGCATTGATATCCTCCAAGCTGGAATTCATAAAGCATGGGGCTTGGAAGAATTACTCAAGCGTTGGGACTTGACCCCCCAACAAATCATGGCTTTTGGCGATAGTGAAAATGATGTTGAAATGCTTGAAATGGCTGGAATTGCCTATGCGATGGAAAATGCTGATGACAAAGCCAAAGCTGTGGCGACGGCTCTAGCGCCAGCCAATAGCCAAGGAGGAGTTTACCAAGTATTGGAAAACTGGTTAGAAAAAGGAGAATGAAGTAGCAGTACAGTTATTAGAAAATTGGTTACTAAAGGAACAAGAAAAAATCCAAACCAAGTATCGTCACCTAAATCAGGTTTCAGTTGTAGAGCCAGATATTCTTTTTATTGGGGATTCCATTGTCGAATATTATCCTCTGCAGGAGTTGTTTGGGACTTCAAAGACAATTGTCAATCGAGGAATTTGTGGCTATCAGACAGGACTGTTATTAGAGAATCTGGATGCGCATCTGTACGGTGGGGAGGTAGATAAAATTGTCCTTTTAATTGGGACGAACGATATTGGAAAAGATGTGCCTGTGAATGAGGCTCTCAATAATCTCGAAGCTATCATCAATCCATTGCTCGCGATTATTCACTGACTGAGATAAAATTACTTTCCATTTTGCCAGTTAATGAAGGCGAGGAGTATAAGCAGACAGTCTATATCCGCACGAATGAAAAAATTCAGAACAGGAATCACGCCTATCAAGAGCTTGCTTCTGCCTATATGCAGGTGGAATTTTTGTCAGTTTTTGACAGTTTGACAGACCAGGCGGGCCAACTAAAAAAAGAATATACAACTGATGGACTGCACCTCAGTGTTGCTGGTTATCAGGTTTTGACAAAAGCCTTGAAAGGCTATCTTTACTAAATAGCTAAATAAAGTTAAATTTGAGCATAATATCTTGTAAAAAATTCTAAAATCCTTTAAAATAAAAAGTGATGGAGGAATTTATGAATGTAAATCAGATTGTACGGATTATTCCTACTTTAAAAGTTAATAATAGAAAATTAAATGAAACATTTTATATTGAAACCCTTGGCATGAAGGCCTTGTTAGAGGAATCAGCCTTCCTATCACTAGGGGACCAAACAGGTCTTGAAAAGCTGGTTTTAGAAGAAGCACCAAGCATGCGTACTCGTAAGGTAGAGGGACGAAAAAATTGGCTAGATTGATTATCAAGGTGGAAAATCCCTTAGAAATCGAGGGACTCTTATCTAAAACAGATTCGATTCATCGATTATATAAAGGTCAAAATGGCTACGCTTTTGAAATTTTTTCACCAGAAGATGATTTGATTTTGATTCATGCAGAAGATGACAGAGCAAGTCTAGTAGAAGTAGGAGAAAAGCCTGAATTTCAAACAGATTTGGCATCAATCTCTTTAAGTAAATTTGAGATTTCTATGGAATTACATCTCCAAACTGATATCGAAAGTTTCTTGGAATCATCTGAAATTGGGGCATCCCTTGATTTTATTCCAGCTCAGGGGAAGGATTTGACTGTGGACAATACGGTTACCTGGGACTTATCTATGCTCAAGTTCTTGGTCAATGAACTAGATATATCAAGTCTTCGCCAGAAGTTTGAGTCTACAGAATATTTTATTCCTAAGTCTGAAAAATTCTTCCTTGGAAAAGATAGAAATAATGTTGAATTGTGGTTTGAAGAAGTATGAAGTGGACCCAGATTATTAAAAAAATAGAAGAACAAATCGAGGCAGGGATTTATCCCGGAGCCTCTTTTGCGTATTTTAAGGACAATCAATGGACGGAGTTCTATATTGGTCAGAGTCACCCAGAGCATGGCTTGCAGACTGAGGCAGGACTAGTTTATGACCTAGCTAGTGTCAGCAAGGTTGTTGGCGTTGGCACCGTTTTTACCTTCTTGTGGGAAAAAGGCAAATTAGATATTGACAGACCTATAACAGATTTTTTAGCTGAGAGTGATTATCCAGACATCACTATTCGCCAGCTCTTGACTCATGCAACAGACCTTGATCCTTTTATTCCTAATCGTGATCTTTTAACAGCCCCTGAATTAAAGGAAGCGATGTTTCATCTCAACAGACGAAGTCAGCCAGCCTTTCTTTATTCGGATGTCCATTTTTTGCTGTTGGGCTTTATTTTGGAAAGAATTTTTAATCAAGATTTGGATGTGATTTTACAAGAACAAGTTTGGAAACCGTGGGGAATGACGGAAACCCAATTTGGACCTGTTGAGCTTGCTGTTCCAACAGTTAGAGGTGTCGAGGCAGGTCTGGTACATGATCCCAAGGCTCGCCTCTTGGGCAGACATGCAGGTAGTGCTGGTTTGTTTTCGACTGTAAAGGATTTACAAATCTTTTTAGAACACTATTTAGCAGATGATTTTGCAAGAGATTTGAGTCAAAATTTTTCACCTTTGGATGACAAGGAACGTTCTTTGGCATGGAATTTGGAAGGAGATTGGCTAGACCATACGGGCTATACAGGTACCTTTATCATGTGGAATCGTCAGAAGCAAGAAGCGGCCATTTTCCTATCGAATCGTACCTATGAAAAGGATGAGAGGGCTCAATGGATTGTAGACCGCAATCAAGTGATGAACTTGATTCGCAAAGAAGAGTAAGGAGAGACATGTCAAATAGTTTAAAAGGGACTTTACTAACAGTTGTGGCAGGGATAGCTTGGGGCTTGTCAGGAACGAGTGGCCAATACCTGATGGCACACGGAATTTCAGCTCTGGTCTTGACCAACTTGCGCCTTTTAATCGCTGGTGGAATTCTCATGCTCTTGGCTTATGCCACTGCAAAGGATAAAATGCTGGCCTTTTTAACGGATAAGAAGAGTTTGCTGTCTCTTCTTATTTTTGCTCTAATTGGTCTATTCCTCAACCAATTCGCCTATCTAACTGCTATTCAGGAGACCAATGCAGGTACCGCGACAGTACTTCAGTATGTTTGTCCTGTCGGAATTTTGATTTATAGCTGTATCAAGGATAAGGTGGCACCGACACTGGGAGAGATTGTTTCTATCATATTAGCCATCGGAGGAACCTTCCTGATCGCAACACATGGGCAGGTGGACCAGTTATCCATGACACCTGCAGACCTGTTTTGGGGTCTCTTTTCTGCTCTGACTTACGCACTTTATATCATTTTACCCATAGCCTTGATTAAGAAGTGGGGGAGCAGTTTGGTCATTGGTGTGGGAATGGTTATAGCAGGTTTGGTTGCCCTTCCTTTTACAGGAGTTCTACAGACTACTATCCCAACAAGTCTTGATTTTCTCCTCGCTTTTGCGGGCATTATCCTTATCGGGACTGTCTTTGCCTATACAGCCTTTCTAAAAGGAGCCAGTCTGATTGGGCTAGGTCAAGTCAAGTTTGTTGGCTTCAATTGAGCCAATTTCGGCTGTTTTCTTTGCTTTCCTAATCATGAATGAACAATTTTATCCCATTGATTTTCTTGGTATGGCAATGATATTGTTTGCTGTAACCCTGATTTCTTTGAAAGATTTAGTCTTAGAAAAATAAAAAGACTCTTTGTCGTCCGTGACAGAGAGTTTTTGCGTAGTATTTTATACTCAATAAAAATCAAAGAGCAAACTAGGAAACTAGCCGCAGACTGTACTTGAGTACGGCAAGGCGACGTTGACGCGGTTTGAAGAGATTTTCGAAGAGTATTAATTGTTTTCAAGATAAAATTCAAAACGTTCGCCTACATATTGACTTTTTACGTATTCAAAAGCAGTACCATCTTCTAGGTAGGAAACCTGAGTCAGACCAAGAATAGCATGTCCTTTTTCAACTTCTAAATAGTGGGCGATTTTTTCCTTAGCAAGGCGAGCATAGATGGTCTGATGTGATTTACCAATACGGTAGCCATGTTTTTGCAGTGTTTGGAAGAAATGACTAGTGATTTCTTCTTTTTTAAAGTCCTTAATGAATTTTTCAGGAATAGAAGCAACTTCATAAACCAGAGGAACTTTGTCGGCATAGCGGACCCGCTCCATTCGGATAATATTTTCGGTAGGAGAAATTCCTAGCTTGGCAACTTCCTGCTCATTGGGAATGGTTTTTCTGTAGGAAATGAGCTGGCTAGAGGGTACTTTACCTTGGGACTTAACAATTTCAGTAAAACTGGTTGTCCCTCGCATCTTTTCTTGTACCCGAGTACTGGACACAAAGGTGCCACTTCCAACTCTGCGCTCTAAAACACCTTCTTCAACCAATAGAGATACGGCTTGGCGGAGGGTCATGCGGCTGACCGAAAACTGCTCTGCTAAATCTCTTTCACTGGGAAGCCTCTCACCAATAGCCCAACGGTGCTCGTCAATATCCTTTTTAATCTGATCGTGGATTTTCATATAAGCAGGTAGCATATTTTTCACTTCATTTCTATCTTTTCTCTATTGTACCCCAATAAACTAGAAAAAGTCAAACTTCGCCTTGTTTAGTTGGTAATTCGCCCTTATTTGTGATAGAATATTGAGAAAAGATATTTCTTTTGAGAAAGGAAAAAGATGAGCAACATTTCAACTGATTTGCAAGATGTAGAAAAAATCATCGTATTGGACTATGGTAGCCAATACAACCAGCTGATTTCACGCCGTATCCGTGAGATTGGTGTTTTTTCGGAACTAAAAAGCCATAAAATTTCAGCTGCTGAAGTTCGTGAAATCAATCCTGTAGGAATTATCCTATCAGGTGGTCCAAACTCTGTATACGAAGATGGTTCATTTGATATTGACCCAGAAATCTTCGAACTTGGAATTCCAATTTTGGGAATTTGTTATGGTATGCAGTTATTGACCCATAAACTTGGAGGAAAAGTTGTTCCTGCAGGTGATGCTGGAAATCGTGAATACGGTCAATCAACCCTAACACACACACCATCATCTCTTTTTGAATCAACACCTGATGAACAGACTGTATTGATGAGCCATGGTGATGCAGTTACCGAGATTCCTGCTGCCTTTGTTCGTACAGGTACATCAGCTGACTGCCCATACGCAGCCATCGAAAACCCAGATAAACACATTTACGGTATCCAGTTCCACCCAGAAGTTCGTCATTCTGTATACGGAAATGATATCCTTCGTAACTTTGCCCTTAACATCTGTAAGGCTAAAGGCGACTGGTCAATGGATAACTTCATCGATATGCAGATCCAAAAAATCCGTGAAACCGTCGGTGATAAACGTGTCCTTCTTGGCCTTTCAGGTGGGGTTGACTCTTCAGTTGTTGGAGTTCTTCTCCAAAAAGCGATTGGCGATCAATTGATCTGTATCTTCGTGGATCACGGTCTTCTTCGTAAAGGAGAAGCGGACCAAGTTATGGACATGCTTGGTGGTAAGTTTGGTTTGAATATCGTCAAAGCAGACGCTGCTAAACGTTTCCTTGATAAACTTGCTGGTGTTTCTGACCCTGAACAAAAACGTAAAATCATCGGTAACGAGTTTGTCTATGTATTTGATGACGAAGCAAGCAAGCTCAAAGATGTGAAATTCCTTGCTCAAGGTACGCTTTATACAGACGTAATTGAGTCTGGTACAGATACAGCCCAAACTATCAAGTCACACCACAACGTGGGTGGTCTTCCAGAAGACATGCAATTTGAACTGATTGAACCACTCAACACTCTTTATAAAGACGAAGTTCGTGCCCTTGGTACAGAGCTTGGTATGCCAGACCATATCGTATGGCGCCAACCATTCCCAGGACCAGGACTTGCTATCCGTGTCATGGGTGAAATCACTGAAGAGAAACTTGAAACCGTTCGTGAATCAGATGCTATCCTTCGTGAAGAAATTGCCAAAGCTGGTCTTGATCGCGATATCTGGCAATACTTCACTGTTAACACAGGCGTTCGTTCAGTTGGGGTTATGGGTGACGGTCGTACGTACGACTACACGATTGCAATCCGTGCTATTACCTCTATCGATGGTATGACTGCTGACTTTGCCAAAATTCCTTGGGATGTCCTTCAAAAAATCTCAGTACGTATCGTAAATGAAGTGGATCATGTTAACCGTATCGTCTACGATATTACAAGTAAACCACCTGCAACCGTTGAGTGGGAATAAAATATAAGAGTAACTTAGGCTAAGAATCCTTGATTTAACATCATTTTAACAACTGTATGAAGTATTAAAATGAGATAAATATATTTGGATTGTCTCCAAAGCGTTTCCAAAGAAGCTCTAAAATGAGCTTCTTTTTTCTAATATGGAGTAAAAATATTATGAGTTTTAACGTTGATAATCAGCAAAAATCTTTATCTGGTTCTGCTTCAAATTTAACTTTGTCTGAATTGCTTCAAAAAATCCAAAAGATTCCCAAATTGAATGTATCTGTAAAAAAAGGTTATTCAGTTGGATATGAAAATTGTGAAAAACAATTTAAAATGGATTATGCAATTACTTTCAATGACTTTGATAATGAAACTTGGTTAGTTAAACCGACTAGCTCGATTCGAACTGATAGAATCTATGGGAATGAATTTTTTGCTCAAAACATCAAGTTAGTTGATAAGAATGTCACAAGAATCTTTGTTGTTGTACCAGATTCTATTACCGAAAAAGAAATAAAAAATAAAAACGACTATTCAAATAAGATACATAGCGAAACTTATGTATCTTTCTTAGATGATGTACTAACTT
This sequence comes from Streptococcus bouchesdurhonensis, assembly GCF_948472335.1. The sequence goes on from NZ_CAOKTW010000002.1 coordinate 455,957, forward strand.
TTTCTGAATTAAAAGACTTTGTACTAAATCATGCTTCCGAAAATCTATCTCAAGGGATTAGTGCTAATATTTTGGGAAACAATGCTGAGGATAGTATAGTTGACTTACTGACTGACAAAAACAATATCCTTCTATGGAATAATCACGCAAAACATAGCCAAACAATTAAATCTTCCACTTATAATTGGTTTAGTCAAATCTTAAAAGTTTCTGGTGTTAGTGAACAAGATACTGTTTTAGATATTGTGGCAACTAATTCAATACCTAAATTAAGTAATCGTGGTTATCCAAAAACAGATGTATCTTTTACGATTACTACTGAACAAAAAGAAATAACTAAAAATATTAGTGTAAAAAATACTTCTGCGGATACCGTAACAGTCCATGAGGGAGCTGTAGATGATATTATTCTTGCCCTTAATCTCGATTCTTCTTCGTCATTGGCTAATTCACTCAAAGAATTTCAAGCATATGGTAGTGCTAAAGGTTTGAAAGAAAATAATGAAGTTGCCTATAACACATTAGTTGATGAAATTCATAAATACAATAAAGAATTAGTTAACTTCTTTATGTTTGGGGTCAATAGTCCATTAGTTAACAATTCTATTCAAGTTGCTGATATAATGCTGTATACTAAAAAATTTGAGGTTATTTTAAGGGATTTGTATGTTGATGAATATATTAAGAAATATTCATCTAAAGGACAGTTTGGAACTCCGTTTAAATGGACATACCCTAGTAAAAAACGAGGTCAAAAAGTACAAATCAAAGGTTTTACGAATAATAAAAAGTAGCAGTTCAAATATGATATGCTATTTTTTGATTAAAGGTATACTTTCATTTTATCAGCGACAGCTTTAATTACTGGTACAGCTACTGAGTTACCAAATTGTCTATACATTTGAGTTCTTGAAACTGGTACTTTGAAATCATCTGGAAATCCCATTAGTCGCTTACATTCTAGTTCACTATAAAGTCTCAACCCAGTTTCTCCACCTTTTACAAACGTTCCTGTCAAACGCTGAATTTTGTGATAGCTTGCAACAAGTGTATTTACCTGAATTTCGCTAGTTTTATCAATAATTTGAGGTCTGCCATCATCTTTTTTAAAAAGATATGTATCTTGCAGATGTTTTGAAATTTTGTACCCAGTTGGATTATCTTCTAAAATAGAACCTACTGGGACTTTTTTATCGCTTCCTTTAGGAAATTCAAAGTTATCTACTTTTATATCTGGATGGAAACCTACAATGATAATACGTTCCCTTCTTTGTGGTAAACCAAAACGTTGAGCATCAAGAATTTCATAGAAAATTGAGTAGCCTAATTCTTCTTTTAACGCTCTCATAATGACTTTTAAAGTATTCCCTTTGTCGTGAGTTACAAGCCCTTTTACATTCTCAAGTAAGAAAGCTTTTGGTTTTTTCTCTTTTAAGATACGAAGTACATCAAAGAACAAAGTTCCTTGGGTTTCATGAGTAAAACCTTCACGCTTACCAATATGGCTAAATGGCTGACATGGAAAACCTGCTAAAAGAATGTCATGGTCTGGAATATCTTTCTCATTGATTTGAGTAATATCCCCATATGGTTTTTCGCCATAATTCTCTTCATAAGTTTTAGAAGCATACCTATCCCATTCGGAACTAAAAACACATTCTGTGTTCTTATCCTCAAATCCTTTACGGATTCCACCAATACCTGCGAATAAGTCGATAAACTTTATTGAATCATTTGAAGTAGTTTTCTTTTTAGTGTTCATTTGTGTGTCTATTCCTATTTTAATTAGCTCGGAGCATTTTTGACTAAAATTCTTACAGTTATCAAGCTCAAGTGAATCAATTACATCAATCTCACTCTGAATTAGATAAATATTTTTCATCTGTTTTTTATCAGAAACTGGTTTTCTTCCCGCTCCCTTGCGTGTGCCACCCTGCATATTTTCTTCCCTACTTCCTTATTCGTAATATAAAACCATTATATCATATTTTTGATAAAAAAATGTTTTTTTTCATATATTCGTCCGTATTATTTATTGATAATTTTTCAAACTCATCAAATGGGGACAAATTATGAACAATCGCTAAAGATTCTTCCATTTTTTTGATTTCGAATTTATAATCAAATTCGGTTTCAAAAATATCAATCAACACTTTTAATTTTAAATCTCTTAATTGTTCGAGTGGATAATAGTTTGTATTTATACTCATACTCAATTGTTTTCAAAAAGCAACCTTGTCCATTGTCTGCTGACAGTGGACTTTAAAACGCTTTTTTCCAGTCCTTGAATAACTTCTTGAAGCTTATCAATGACGGCTTCCAATGTTTGGAAAGCCTTATTTTTGAAACCTCGTTTTCGAATTTCTTTCCAGACTTGTTCAATAGGGTTCATTTCTGGAGTATAAGGTGGGATAAAAGCTAACTCAATATTACTTGGAATCTCTAAGGTACTTGATTTATGCCATATAGCATTATCCATGACAAGTAAAATATAGTCATCTGGATAAGCTTGTGAGACTTGCCGTAGAAATTCATTGATCCACTCAGTATTGCATCCTCCAGCAATGAGGAAAAAGGAATCTCCTGTCTGAGCATCTACTGCCCCATAACAATAGCGATATTCTCGCATATAATGACTAGGAATGCTAGGTCGGATTCCTTGAGGAGCCCAACAAGAACTCATCTTACTGATTCTTCCGAAACCAGCTTCATCTTGGTACATCAAACGTACTTTGTTATAAGTCCCCTCTTCTTTAAAGCGCTTACTTAAGGTCTCGAATGTAGATTTTATTTTTAGACGTCTCAATTGTCTGAGCGTCTGCCTTCTTGGGATGCTCAGGTCGAGGAGTGACCGTTCGCCAACCATGTCGTTTCAGGAGATAATAGAAACCATCACGTGTGGAAGTGCGACCAATCTCTTTTTGATAGGTTTCAAATAACTGATTGACAGTTACAAATTCCCCAGCCTGAGCAGCTTCTATATGACGTTTTAGAAATGCTTGTTCTTCTTCGTAAGTCATATATTCTCTATGACGTCCACCACGGGTCTCTTGAAGAAGCGCTTCTAAACCAAACTCCTTATATTTTTTCAAATTCCTCCAAACAGTTGTTTTATTGCAATCTAGCAGATCCATGATTTCCTTATAACTCTTTTCTTTTGAGCGAAAATAAATAATCTGTAGACGTTTGTGATATTTGGCGTACGATGAATCTCTTAGGAGTTGTTCAATTTTTTGTGTTTCTTCGTTTGTAAGTTTCATAACTACTATTATAAGATGTTTTTTGATTTTAGGATAGTATCAATGAAAATCAAAGAGCAAATTAGGAAGATAGCCGCAGGTTGCTCAAAACAGTGTTTTGAGGTTGCAGATGGAAGCTGACGTGGTTTGAAGAGATTTTCGAAGAGTATTAAAAGATTAGAATTGTCAAAACAATCTGTCTAGGCTTGATTTTATCCCTTATTTACTATAAAAATGAGAAGGAAATACGTCAAACTTTTATATTGCAAATAGGAGAAAACATGACAAAAACATTAAAACGTCCTGAGGTTTTATCACCTGCAGGGACTTTGGAGAAGCTAAAGGTAGCTGTTCAGTATGGGGCAGATGCTGTCTTTATCGGTGGTCAGGCCTATGGTCTTCGTAGCCGTGCAGGTAACTTTACCTTTGAACAAATGGAAGAAGGTGTCCAGTTTGCGGCCAAGTATGGTGCCAAGGTCTATGTAGCGGCTAATATGGTTATGCACGAAGGAAATGAAGCTGGTGCTGGTGAGTGGTTCCGTAAACTGCGTGATATCGGGATTGCAGCAGTTATCGTGTCTGACCCAGCCTTGATTATGATTGCAGCGACAGAAGCACCAGGTCTTGAAATTCACCTCTCTACCCAAGCAAGTGCCACTAACTATGAAACACTTGAATTTTGGAAAGAACTGGGCTTGACTCGTGTCGTTTTGGCGCGTGAGGTTTCGATGGAAGAATTAGCTGAAATTCGCAAACGTACAGATGTTGAGATTGAAGCATTTGTCCATGGAGCTATGTGTATTTCATACTCTGGTCGTTGTACTCTTTCAAACCACATGAGTATGCGTGATGCCAACCGTGGTGGATGTTCTCAGTCCTGCCGTTGGAAATACGACCTTTACGATATGCCATTTGGGAAAGAACGTAATAGTTTGAAGGGTGAGATTCCAGAAGAATTTTCAATGTCAGCCGTTGATATGTCCATGATTGACCATATCCCAGATATGATTGAAAATGGTGTGGACAGTCTAAAAATCGAAGGACGTATGAAGTCTATTCACTACGTATCAACAGTAACCAACTGCTACAAGGCGGCTGTGGATGCATATCTTGAAAGTCCTGAAAAGTTTGAAGCTATCAAACAAGACTTGGTGGACGAGATGTGGAAGGTTGCCCAACGTGAATTAGCAACAGGTTTTTATTATGGTACACCATCTGAAAATGAGCAGTTATTTGGTGCTCGTCGTAAAATTCCTGAGTATAAATTTGTCGCTGAAGTGGTTTCTTATGATGATGTGACACAAACAGCAACTATTCGTCAACGGAACGTTATTAACGAAGGCGACCAAGTTGAGTTTTATGGCCCAGGTTTCCGTCATTTTGAAACCTATATTGAGGATTTTCACGATGCCAAAGGCAATAAAATCGATCGCGCTCCAAATCCAATGGAACTCTTGACAATCAAAGTCCCACAACCTGTTCAAGCTGGAGACATGGTTCGAGCTCTTAAAGAGGGTCTCATCAATCTTTATAAGGAAGATGGAACCAGCGTCACAGTTCGTGCTTAATGTAGTTGTTTAGTTTTAAAAAATTATGCAAAGCTCCATATACAACACTTAAACGAGATTAAAGAATGGCGAAATCCCTTGATGTGCAAGGGATTAGCTGTCCTTTTTTATTTTTTAAGTGATAAAGTCGGAGCTTAGGTATCCAAAGCCTATCAAATTAAACAAAGAAGCGATGCCGTCGATATTTTGAAATTATATATTTAAACTAAAAACTCTCTATCTTTTTGTGGTAGAGAGTTTTTTTGTTAATAAAATTTTACAAAATGACATTTATATATTGCATTAAGTTAGATATATGATATAATGTTGTTAAAAAGAGGCGCAACTTTTTAAAATTAATGAGAATCAAAGAGAAAACCAAGAATATTAATGGAGGAATAAAAAATGGAAGTTATAAATGTAAGTAAGCATTATGGTCATTCAATCATTCTCAAAGATATAAATTTCGCACTTAATAAGGGTGAAATTGTTGGTCTAGTAGGGAGAAATGGAGTTGGTAAGAGTACGTTGATGAAAATTCTTGGTCAGAATAATCAACCGACTTCAGGTAATATTATAAGCAGTGATAATGTTGGGTATTTAATTGAAGAACCAAAATTATTTTTATCTAAAACAGGTTTAGAGAATTTAAAATATTTGTCAAATTTATATGGTGTTGACTACAATCAAGAAAGATTTAGAAGTTTGATTCAAGAGTTAGATTTGACTCAGTCTATTAATAAAAAAGTAAAGACCTATTCTTTGGGTACAAAACAAAAATTAGCTTTGCTTCTAACTCTCGTTACGGAACCTGATATATTGATTTTAGATGAACCGACTAATGGTTTAGATATTGAATCATCACAAATAGTTTTATCGGTTCTAAAAAATTTAGCTTTACATGAAAATGTGGGAATTTTAATATCGAGTCATAAATTAGAAGATATTGAAGAAATTTGTGAGAGGGTTCTTTTCTTGGAGAACGGGCTTTTGACATTTCAAAAAGTAGGAAAAGATAGTCATAATTTCTTGTTTGAGATAGCTTTTTCATCAGCTACAGATAGAGACATTTTCATTACCAAACAAGAATTTGGGGATATTGTTCAGGAAGAGGGACTGAGAATTACTATGTCTGGGAATATTCAAAGTAGTGAGCTTTTTAAATTTTTTAACGAAAACTCTATTAAAGTAGTTGATTTTGAAACTAAAAAAGAGACGCTTAAAGATATTTATCTAAATCGTTCAAAATAAAGGAAGGTTATCATCATGAAATTAAATAAATTGAATTTTCTTAAGGAAAATATAAGAAATTTATATTCATCAGGCGTAATATATCTCGGTTTGCTTATCTCGTTTATACCGCCGATATTGGTTACATTCTTTATTCTAAAGACTCAAGGGACATCGCTTGGTATTAAGCATATTTCAAACTTTTATGCTATGCTCGGTATGTTAATGGCTGTTATACATGCTAATCGAGTCATTAGTAGAGATTTTTCCCACAATACGGTAAGTTTGTTTTATAATCAACAGAAGAATCGGATGATTTACGTCTTGTCTAATTTTCTATATGCCATCTCAGTTTCCATTATTTATGCTTTGAATGGCATTGTGTTACTAGTCATAGTAAGTAAATTGGGTATTCCAGGTGATTTAGGATTAGATTTTATAGTAGCTATTGTAGTCAATACAATTTTGTTAGTCCTGTTTTATTTTCTATTATCTTACATTTTCTATTTATACAAATTGAAAAGTGGCTTGGTATTTGGTATTTTAGTAGCTTTACTACTCTTTATCCCTAATATATTAAATACGATGATGATGAATACTAGTAATGATTTGTTTATCAAAGCAATTGAACTTCTTCCTTTTTATTCTTTACCTGTATTTGTGGCTTCAAATACGATGTCTATTAGTCAGTATCTTGTGGTAATCACTACAATCATTTTATTGTACTTTTTCACTCTTAAGAAAAGCAAGAAGTATTCATTTTAGTTTCATTTAGTATTATTTTGCATACCTAAAATACAATAAAAAAATCAGTCATCTTGGTATGCTCCTGCTTTCACTATTCAACACGTTTTTGACTTATACTAGGCTCATTTCCAAAAGCATTATATAATAGTGATATGAAACCAACTAAACTAAACAAGAAATATAAGCAATAAAAACTCGTTTAAAAGATCCTACTAAAGCTAATACTAAATAAAAATAAAAGAGTAAACTAGGAAGTTTATTTCAAACAACCTAAAATACTGATTTTCGGCTGAAGATAATACTGGAGTGCTAATTAATGGGGTTATAATAAATAGTTGACAGCTTGTGTTGGTTTTGGATTTTTTAAGAGTAGATGAGTATTAAAACTATAAGGAGGACAGCTTGGCTAAAAATTTAAAATTAAAATTAGCTCGTGTAGAGCTTGATTTAACTCAAGGTCAACTGGCAGAGGCTGTGGGGGTGACGCGCCAGACTATTGGTTTGATAGAGGCGGGGAAATACAATCCCAGTCTCTCGCTCTGCCAGTCCATTTGCAGATGTTTAGGGAAAACCCTAGACCAACTATTTTGGGAGGAAGAAGATGGTAAATAAATTCATTCATTATCAATTACTTGACGAAAGAGAAGAACAACTAATCAATAAAGCTGGGGCAGAATTTTTACCCTCTTCATTGGGCTTGTTCTTCTAAGCTATTTGGTGGCTGTATTAGCTCCCTCTCTTTTTAATCCGAATTTTCTAGTCTATATTCTGATAGTAGGAATTTTCTTCTTTTTCAATCGTGCCCGTTATCTGGGAGTGACCTACTATAGTCGTTTTCATTTTACGATTTTGGGTTGTTTTTTCCTAACCTTGGCGATTACGGCTCTTTTGATGTTGCAGAATTATCAATTCAACATAGAAATTTATCAGCACAATCCTTTGAACGTTAAATACCTGTCTGCTTGGGCAATTACTTATGTCATTTACCTTCCCTGGGTCTTTATTGGCAATCTCGGTCTGAAGAGCTATGGAGAATGGGCTCAGAAAAAGTTTGAACAAGATATGGATGAATTGGAGAGTGGTGAATAGCTTGTTACTCTTTTCTCAATCCAGCTAAAATGTGATATAATAGTACTAATTTATTGGAATACATGAAAGTTCTTGAAAATTTTCATGGGTTTCTAGCTAAGGAAGTAGGAAAAGTATGTATCCAGATGATAGTTTGACATTGCACACGGACTTGTACCAGATCAACATGATGCAGGTTTACTTTGACCAAGGGATTCACAATAAGAAGGCGGTCTTTGAGGTGTATTTCCGTCAACAGCCTTTTAAGAACGGCTATGCGGTTTTTGCAGGTTTGGAAAGAATTGTGAATTATCTTGAAGACTTGTGTTTTTCAGATAGTGATATTGCCTATTTGGAGTCGCTAGGCTATCATGGGGCATTCTTGGACTATCTTCGCAATTTCAAGTTGGAGTTGGCCGTTCGTTCTGCCCAAGAAGGGGACTTGGTTTTTGCTAATGAGCCTATTGTGCAGGTGGAAGGCCCTCTAGCCCAATGTCAGTTGGTCGAAACGGCTCTTTTGAACATCGTCAACTACCAGACCTTGGTAGCGACCAAGGCAGCTCGTATTCGTTCGGTTATCGAAGATGAACCCTTGATGGAGTTTGGGACACGTCGGGCTCAAGAAATGGATGCGGCCATCTGGGGAACACGCGCAGCGGTGATTGGTGGCGCCAATGGAACCAGCAACGTGCGTGCGGGTAAGCTCTTTGACATTCCTGTTTTGGGAACCCATGCCCATGCCTTGGTACAGGTTTATGGCAATGACTATGAAGCTTTCAAGGCTTACGCTGCGACCCATAAAAATTGCGTCTTTCTTGTGGATACCTATGACACACTTCGAATTGGGGTACCCGCTGCCATTCAGGTGGCGCGTGAGCTGGGTGACCAGATTAATTTCCTTGGTGTCCGCATTGACTCTGGGGATATTGCCTACATTTCCAAGAAAGTCCGTCAGCAATTGGACGAGGCTGGCTTTACAGAAGCTAAGATTTATGCTTCAAATGACCTAGATGAAAATACTATCCTCAACCTCAAGATGCAAAAGGCCAAGATTGATGTCTGGGGTGTGGGAACTAAGCTGATTACAGCCTATGACCAACCAGCTCTTGGTGCAGTTTATAAGATTGTGGCAATCGAAGATGAAAATGGGAACATGCGCAATACGATTAAGCTGTCAAATAATGCTGAAAAAGTGTCTACGCCAGGTAAGAAGCAGGTGTGGCGCATTACCAGTCGTGAAAAAGGCAAGTCAGAAGGCGATTATATCACTTATGACGGCGTAGATGTTGCCAGCATGACAGAAATCAAGATGTTCCATCCGACCTATACTTACATCAAGAAGACGGTTCGTAATTTTGACGCTGTTCCTCTCTTAGTGGATATCTTCAAAGACGGGAAATTGATTTACAACCTGCCTAGCTTAACTGAGATTCAGGACTATGCTCGTAAGGAATTTGACAAGCTTTGGGATGAATACAAGCGCGTGCTCAATCCGCAGCACTATCCAGTGGATTTGGCGCGTGATGTATGGCAAGATAAGATGGACTTGATTGATAAGATGCGCAAGGAAGCCCTTGGTGAAGGAGAAGAAGAATGAGTTTGCAAGAAACGATTATCCAAGAGCTGGGTGTCAAACCAGTGATTGATTCCCAGGAAGAAATCCGTCGTTCTATTGATTTCTTAAAAAGATACCTGAAAAAACATCCCTTTCTTAAAACCTTTGTGCTAGGGATTTCTGGAGGACAAGACTCAACCTTAGCAGGACGATTGGCTCAACTGGCCATGGAAGAATTGCGAGCAGAAACGGGAGACGACAGCTACAAATTTATCGCTGTTCGTTTGCCATATGGAGTGCAAGCTGATGAAGCAGATGCTCAAAAAGCACTAGCCTTTATCCAGCCTGATGTCAGTTTAGTCGTCAATATTAAGGAATCAGCTGACGCTATGACAGCTGCAGTTGAAGCGACAGGTAATCTTGTTTCAGATTTTAACAAGGGCAATATCAAGGCTCGTTGCCGTATGATTGCTCAGTATGCCCTTGCTGGTGCCCATAGCGGAGCGGTCATTGGAACAGACCATGCTGCGGAAAATATCACAGGTTTCTTTACCAAGTTTGGTGACGGGGGTGCAGATATTCTCCCTCTTTATCGCCTCAATAAACGCCAAGGAAAACAACTTTTGAAGGAACTTGGTGCAGACCCAGCACTTTATGAAAAAATCCCAACAGCAGACCTAGAAGAAGATAAACCAGGTCTAGCTGACGAAGTAGCCCTCGGAGTCACTTATGAAGAGATTGACGACTACCTAGAAGGCAAAACAATCAGCCCAGAAGCCCAAGCAAGAATCGAAAACTGGTGGCACAAAGGCCAACATAAACGCCACCTACCCATCACCGTATTTGATGACTTTTGGGAGTGAAAAGGTCCGGGGGATCTTTTTAGCTTCTTGCCCTGAAATTAAAAAGCAAGAAAAACCTCCAGTGGAGGTTTTCAGCCTCTCACCTTGAAATAAAAAAGTGAGAGTAGGTCTGGGGGATCTTGAACCCCGAGTTTAGAAATAAGAAAATGAGGCAGATTCGGTAACTCGAAGAGTTCGATTTCATCGTCTTACCCCTGCAACGATGACTAGGTTTGAAAAAGCTTGCTAGAGCGCATTTCAAACCAGGCAGCGACTGCGTCAAGAAATTAGAAGACAAACTCGTTTTCTAGCTGTTACTGAGTTGAGCCTTTTTACTACGAGCATAGAAATAAGGAAGTGAGGTAGCATCATGAAAGCTATCGGTACGCAAATATTACAGACAGAACGTTTGATTTTAAGAAGATTTGTGGAGAGTGATTCAGAAGCTATGTTTCAAAATTGGGCTTCATCCGCTGAGAATCTGACCTATGTTACCTGGGATCCCCATCCTGATGTCGAGGTGACTCGAAATTCGATTTGTAACTGGGTTGCTTCCTATACTAATCCCAACTATTACAAATGGGCTATTTGTCTCAAAGAAAACCCAGAGCAAGTGATAGGAGATATCAGCATCGTTGCAATAGATGAGAACAATTCTTCTTGTGAAATTGGCTATATTTTAGGAAAAAACTATTGGGGTCGTGGTCTTATGACAGAGGCCTTAAAAGCTGTCTTGGACTTTTGTTTTACTCAAGTAGGTTTTCAAAAGGTCAGAGCTCGATATGCCAGTCCCAACCCAGCTTCAGGTCGTGTCATGGAGAAGGCTGGAATGTCCTATCTAAAAACCATTGTTAATGGTGTAGAGAGAAAAGGCTATCTTGCGGATCTTATTTATTATGGTATAAGTAGGGAAGACTAGTGAATTTTTTCTGTTTCCATCGAAGTCAACTATTTATTGTAAATATAATAATTGGCATTCTAAGTTTATTTGATGTATGAAACATATTGTTTAACATTTACCAAAAAAGATGCTATACTAGAAGTAGTAATTTTTAGAAGGAGGATGTAATGGCAAAATCTAATGCTAATAAGCGCTATGCATTACGTAAACTCGGGAAGATTTTTGGTTCTGTGATAATCGGGCTAACTTTATTTTTAGGAGGAATCCTGAATACAAGTTTTGTTCATGCTGATGGGGCAGATGTGACCAGTGAATTGGAGGATACTTTTGAAACCCAAGATAACCGAAAAGATATCCCCTATGAAACAATATACGAAAGAGATGACAATCTTCCTAAAGGAACGCAAGAAACAAAAACACCTGGTAAAAAAGGAATAAAAGCTACCGTAAAAACATATTCGTCTACAACTTTACAGTTAGTCAGCGAGAAATCTGACGTTGTTATTCTTCAACCTCAAACAGAAATAATAAAAGTGGGAACAAAGCCTACTGTAGTTACCGAAACGATTAACTCTACTATTAGATATATAAAAGATGACACTCGCCCTGTTGGAAGTAATGTTTTAACAGAAAGTGATGGAGAAGATGGACTTAGAAAAATCACTACAACATATGATGTAAATGATAAAACAGGTGAAGTAACAATTAGAGAAACAACATCTACCATTGAAAAAGAATCAAAGGATATTATCTATAAAGTTGCAGCTAAAGATAAGGTAGAAAAACACATCACCGAAAAAAGTACAAATATCCGTTTTGAAAAAGATGAAAGTAAAGCTCGTAGTGAAAATCCTGTTACAATTGACGGAGAGGATGGCTATGTAATCACGACGACGACCTACGATGTCAATCCAGAAACTGGTCATGTTACCGAAAAGGTTACCGTAGAGAAAAAAGAAGCCACGGATACAGTTATCAAAGTTCCAGCTAAAAGCAAGGTTGAGCGTGAAGTTCTTCCTACAAGTGTTATTCGTTTTGAAAAAGATGAAACTAAAGACCGTAGTGAAAATCCTGTTACAATTGACGGAGAGGACGGAACTATAACCACGACAAGGACCTACGATGTTAATTCAGAGACTGGTAAGGTCACAGAAAAGCTTACTGTAGACAGAAAAGAACCGACAGACACAGTTATCAAAGTTCCAGCCAAAAGCAAGGTTGAGCGTGAAGTTCTGCCTACAAGTGTTATCCGTTTTGAAAAAGATGAAACAAAAGACCGTAGTGAAAATCCTATTACAACTGACGGAGAGGATGGCTATGTAACCACGACAAGGACCTACGATGTTAATCCAGAGACTGGTAAGGTCACAGAAAAGGTTACTGTAGACAGAAAAGAACCGACAGACACAGTTATCAAAGTTCCAGCCCAAAGCAAGGTTGAGCGTGAAGTTCTGCCTACAAGTGTCATCCGTTTTGAAAAAGATGAAACAAAAGACCGTAGTGAAAATCCTATTACAACTGACGGAGAGGATGGCTATGTAACCACGACAAGGACCTACGATGTTAATCCAGAGACTGGTAAGGTCACAGAAAAGGTTACTGTAGACAGAAAAGAACCGACAGACACAGTTATCAAAGTTCCAGCCCAAAGCAAGGTTGAGCGTGAAGTTCTGCCTACAGGTATCATCCGTTATGAAAAAGATGAGAGTAGAGACCGAGGAGCTTCTATTGAGATGGTTGATGGAGAGGATGGCTATGTAACCACGACAAGGACCTACGATGTTAATCCAGAGACTGGTAAGGTCACAGAAAAGGTTACTGTAGATAGAAAAGAACCGACAGACACAGTTATCAAAGTTCCAGCCAAAAGCAAGGTTGAGCGTGAAGTTCTGCCTACAAGTGTTATCCGTTTTGAAAAAGATGAAACAAAAGACCGTAGTGAAAATCCTGTTACAATTGACGGAGAGGACGGAACTATAACCACGACAACGACCTACGATGTTAATCCAGAGAATGGTCATGTTACCGAAAAGGTTACCGTAGAGAAAAAGAAGCCACGGATACAGTTATCAAAGTTCCAGCTAAAAGCAAGGTTGAGCGTGAAGTTCTGCCTACAAGTGTCATCCGTTATGAAAAAGATGAGACTAGAGACCGAGGAGCTTCTATTGAGATGGTTGACGGAGAAGATGGCTATGTAACCACAACGACGACCTACGATGTTAATCCAGAGACTGGTAAGGTTAGCGAAAAGGTTACTGTTGATAGAAAAGAAGCCACGGATACAGTTATCAAAGTTCCAGCCAAAAGCAAGGTTGACCGCGAAGTCCTTCCTACAAGTGTCATCCGTTATGAAAAAGATGAGACTAGAGACCGAGGAGCTTCTATTGAGATGGTTGACGGAGAGGATGGCTATGTAACCACGACAAGAACCTACGATGTTAATCCAGAGACTGGTAAGGTTAGCGAAAAGGTTACTGTTGATAGAAAAGAAGCTACGGATACAGTTATCAAAGTTCCAGCCAAAAGCAAGGTTGAAGAAGTTCTTGTTCCATTTGCTACTAAATATGAAGCAGACAATGACCTTTCTGCAGGACAGGAGCAAGAGATTACTCTAGGAAAGAATGGGAAAACAGTTACAACGATAACTTATGATGTAGATGGAAAGAGTGGACAAGTAACTGAGAGTACTTTAAGTCAAAAAGAAGACTCTCAAACAAGAGTTGTTAAAAAAGGAACCAAGCCCCAAGTTCTTGTCCAAGAAATTCCAATCGAAACAGAATATCTCGATGACTCAACTCTTGATAAAGGTCAAGAAATAGAAGAAGCAGGAGAAATTGGTGAAATTACGCTTACTACAATCTATACTGTAGATGAACGTGATGGAACAATTGAAGAAACTACTTCTCGTCAAATTACTAAAGAGATGGTAAAAAGACGTATAAGGAGAGGGACGAGAGAACCTGAAAAAGTTGTTGTTCCTAAGAAGTCATCTATTCCTTCGTATCCTGTATCTGTTACATCTAATCAAGGAACAGATTCAGCATTAGAACCAGCTAAACCAGTTGCTGCAACAACAGGCTGGAAACAAGAAAATGGTATGTGGTATTTTTATAATACTAACGGTTCCATGGTAACGGGTTGGGTACAAGTGAATGGTTCATGGTACTACCTCAACTCTAACGGTTCCATGGCAACAGGTTGGGCACAAGTGAATGGTTCATGGTACTATCTCAACTCTAACGGTTCCATGGCAACAGGTTGGGCACAAGTGAATGGTTCATGGTACTATCTCAACTCTAACGGTTCCATGGCAACAGGTTGGGAGCAAGTTGATGGTTCATGGTACTATCTCAACGATAATGGTTCTATGGAGATAGGTTGGCTACAAAATAATGGTTCATGGTACTACCTCAACAGCAACGGTTCTATGAAAGCCAATCAATGGTTCCAAGTTGGCAGTAAATGGTATTATGTAAATGCATCGGGTGAGCTAGCGATCAATACAAGTATAGATGGCTATAGAGTCAATGATAATGGTGAATGGGTGCGTTAACAGATTCCTCCCTGCGACACAATTGATAATAGTATGTCTGGATATATAATTATGTATAAAAAGCTATAGATAAGCTCATCTTATAGCGACTATAAAAAAGTGAACAAACCTAGTCTTCTGTACATTAGAATTCAGGTTTGTTCACTTTTTGTTTAATACTCAATGAAAATCAAAGAGCAAACTAGCCGCAGGTTGCTCAAAGCCCTGTTTTGAGGTTGTGGATGAAGCTGACGCGGTTTGAAGAGATTTTCGAAGAGTATAAGTCTTTGATTTTGAGACTAAGGAGAGTCAGGGTCAAAGTAGTGAATGATTCTGAAACAACTCATAATAGTCTCTTGAGAGGACAGATAAGAGTAACAAATAGGTGCTACTCATGTGTCTTGCATTTTGATTTACAAACAGCGAAGAAAATATAGGAAGCTGAAATAAAATATAGATGAATCAATTTGGAGAGTCAACGCAATATATGGCAATATTTTCGAAGCTAGGGGGAAGCATTTTAATTTCAATGTACTAGGCGTCCTCTACAGCTAGCTAGAGTTTCAATTGTAGATGTTCTTTGAAATAATATCTTAGCGATTTATTGGTATTAGAAGATTTAGAGAAATTCTTTCTCAATAAATAAACATGGCATCGCCAAAACTAAAGAAGCGGTAGTGTTCTTGGATGGCATGGTGGTAGGCATCTAAGACTAATTCGCGGCCAGCAAAGGCAGAAACTAACATGACCAGAGTTGATTTTGGCAGGTGGAAGTTAGTTGAGAAGGCATCAACAACCTTCCATTCATATCCAGGTTTGATAAAGATATTGGTCCAGCCAGAATCTGCTTGGATTTGCCCATCAAACTTGGAACCAATGGTCTCCAAGGTGCGGATAGAAGTGGTTCCGACAGCGATGACGCGACCACCATTTTCCTTAACAGAGCGAAGGGTGGCAGCAGCTTCCTCAGAAAGTTGGTAGAATTCTGAGTGCATTTCGTGTTCGTCCAGATTATCAACAGAAACGGGCCTAAAGGTACCGAGTCCGACATGGAGAGTCAGATAGACTAGATGAACACCCTTAGCTTGGATTTCTGCCAACAGTTCTTTGGTGAAGTGAAGACCAGCAGTCGGTGCAGCAGCAGAGCCACTTTCCTTGGCGTAAACGGTTTGATAGCGTTCACGGTCATCTAGTTTTTCATGGATATAAGGTGGTAATGGCATTTCTCCCAGACTTTCCAAAACTTCTAGGAAAATTCCGTGGTATTCGAAGCGGACAATGCGGCCTCCGTGGGTCAATTCTTCTGTAATGACAGCGCTGAGGCGACCATCACCAAAGCTGATACGAGTACCGACCTTGAGGCGTTTGGCAGGTTTAGCCAGAACTTCCCACTCATCTCCAGCAGTATTTTGAGCAGGAGAAGTTCCACATGGCCTCCAGTTTCTTCCTTTTGACCATAGAGGCGGGCAGGGAGAACGCGGGTGTCGTTCATAACGAGGGCATCACCAGGTTCCAGCATATCAATAATGGAGTGGAAGTGTTTGTCCTGCATTTTTCCTGTCTCACGGTTGACGATGAGGAGTTTAGAGGCATCTCGTTTTTCAAGGGGTGTTTGGGCAATCAATTCCTCAGGTAAGTGGAAGTCAAAATCAGCTGTATTCATATATCTGTTCATTCTTTCTAAGTTCTAATCCTATCCATTATAACATGTTTCAAGTATAGACGCTCTTTTTTTAGAAATTAAATCGTTTTCACTTGACAAAAATTGGTCTATACCATATAATAAAAATAGATAGAAATGGAGGATGAAAAGATGAAAGTTATTAAAGTTGAAAACCAAATCGAAGGTGGAAAAGTTGCTTTTGAGATTTTGAAGGAAAAATTAGCCAATGGCGCTCAAACCTTAGGGCTTGCGACAGGAAGTAGTCCACTTGAATTTTATAAGGAAATTGTTGAAAGTGACCTCGATTTTTCAAATCTAACCAGTGTCAACCTTGATGAGTATGTAGGCCTTGATGGCGACAATCCACAGTCTTACCGTCACTTCATGCAAGAAAACTTGTTCAACCAAAAACCATTTAAAGAAAGTTTCTTGCCTCGTGGTGTTAAGGATCATGCTGAAGCTGAAGTTGAACGCTACAACCAAATTTTGGCTGACCATCCAGTTGACCTGCAAATCTTGGGAATCGGTCGCAATGGGCATATCGGCTTTAATGAGCCTGGTACTCCATTTGACAGTCAAACGCATCTAGTAGAACTTGACCAGTCTACTATTGAAGCCAATGCGCGCTTTTTTGACAAGATTGAAGACGTCCCAACCCAAGCTATTTCAATGGGGATTAAGAACATCTTGGATGCCAAGTCAATCCTTCTCTTTGCCTACGGTGAGTCGAAAGCAGAAGCCATTGCCGAACAGTGTCTGGCCCAGTGACTGAGAATCTACCTGCAAGTAGTCTCCAAAATCACCCTGATGTGACCATTATTGCGGATGCTGAAGCGCTTAGCTTACTTGAAAAATAAAAAGCAATGTTCTGTTGAACGCTTTCAACTCTTGTATAAATGGAAGAAAAAATCAAAATTAAACCGCATTTTTGCTTGACAATTATTCCTTTTACGTGTAGAATAAAATAGATATTGAACTTGAAGGGAGTGAAAAAAATGTCTAAAACAGTAGTACGTAAGAATGAATCTCTTTACGACGCACTTCGTCGTTTCAAACGTGCGGTTACTAAAGCTGGTACTCTTCAAGAAACACGCAAACGTGAATTCTATGAAAAACCTTCTGTAAAACGTAAACGTAAATCAGAAGCAGCTCGTAAACGTAAAAAATTCTAATTGAAATGAAAGGCTAGAGAAATCTAGTCCTTTTTCTTTTAATACTCTTCGAAAATCTCTTCAAACCACGTCAACGTCCCTTGCCGTAGATATGGTTACTGACTTCGTCAGTTTCATCTACAACCTCAAAGCAGTGCTTTGAGCTGACTTCGTCAGTTCCATCTACAACCTCAAAACGGTGTTTTGAGCAGCCTGTGGCTAGTTTCCTAGTTTGCTCTTTGATTTTCATTGAGTATAAATAAATACTCCAAAGCCTGCAAAAATCTGAAACTTCCTCCTACAATTTGATATAATAGAGAGAAGAACTCGATTGAAGGAGGAAATGATGTCGGTTTTAGTAAAAGAAGTGATTGAAAAGCTTAGACTAGACATTGTCTATGGCGAACCAGAATTGCTTGAAAAGGAAATCAATACAGCAGATATTACGCGACCTGGTCTTGAAATGACAGGTTATTTTGACTACTACACGCCAGAGCGGATTCAACTTTTGGGGATGAAGGAGTGGTCTTATCTGATCAGCATGCCTTCCAACAGCCGTTATGAAGTTTTGAAAAAAATGTTTCTACCTGAGACACCAGCGGTCATTGTTGCCCGTGGTTTGGTGGTTCCAGAGGAGATGTTAAAAGCAGCCAGAGAATGTAAGATTGCTATTTTAACCAGCCGTACAGCGACAAGTCGTTTATCTGGAGAGTTATCTAGCTATCTGGATTCTCGTTTGGCAGAACGTACCAGTGTTCATGGGGTTTTGATGGATATCTATGGGATGGGCGTCTTGATTCAGGGAGATAGTGGAATTGGTAAGAGTGAGACAGGTCTGGAACTTGTCAAACGTGGTCACCGCTTGGTAGCTGATGACCGGTCGATATCTTTGCCAAGGATGAGATTACTCTTTGGGGTGAACCTAAGCTGAAATCTTGAGACACCTGATTGAAATTCGTGGGGTTGGGATTATCGATGTCATGAGCCTCTACGGTGCCAGTGCCGTCAAGGATTCTTCACAGGTTCAACTTGCTGTCTATTTGGAAAACTATGATACACATAAGACTTTTGATCGTCTTGGAAACAATGCAGAGGAAATAGAAATTTCTGGCGTAGCCATTCCTCGTATCCGCATTCCAGTTAAAACAGGTCGTAATATTTCTGTCGTGATTGAGGCAGCTGCCATGAATTATCGTGCCAAGGAAATGGGCTTTGATGCGACCCGTTTGTTCGAAGAACGACTGACAAGTCTCATCGCTCGAAATGAGGTGCCTAATGCTTGATCCAATTGCTATTCAACTAGGCCCTCTAGCCATTCGTTGGTATGCCTTGTGTATTGTTACAGGTTTGATTCTTGCGGTTTATTTGACCATGAAAGAAGCGCCTAGAAAGAAGATCATACCAGACGATATTTTAGATTTTATCTTGATAGCCTTTCCCTTGGCTATTTTAGGAGCTCGTCTCTACTATGTCATTTTCCGTTTTGATTATTATAGTCAGAATTTGGGAGAGATTTTTGCCATTTGGAATGGTGGTTTGGCCATTTACGGTGGTTTGATAACTGGGGCACTTGTACTCTATATCTTTGCTGATCGTAAACTCATTAACACTTGGGATTTTCTAGATATTGCGGCGCCTAGCGTCATGATTGCCCAAAGTTTGGGTCGCTGGGGCAATTTCTTTAACCAAGAAGCTTATGGTGCAGCAGTGGATAATTTGGATTATCTACCTGTCTTTATTCGTGACCAGATGTATATTGAGGGGAGCTACCGTCAGCCGACCTTTCTTTATGAGTCCCTATGGAATCTACTTGGATTTGCCTTGATTCTGATTTTTAGACGAAAATGGAAAAGTCTCAGACGAGGTCATATCACGGCCTTTTACTTGATTTGGTATGGTTTCGGTCGTATGGTCATCGAAGGCATGCGAACAGATAGTCTCATGTTCTTTGGCCTTCGAGTGTCTCAATGGCTATCAGTTGTCCTTATCGGACTGGGTATTTTTATCATTCTATATCAAAATCGAAAGAAGGCCCCTTACTATGTTACAGAGGAGGAAAACTAAATGTTAGAAGTTGCATATATTTTTGTTGCCCTTGCTTTGATTGTATTTTTAGTGTATCTAATCATTACTGTACAAAAGCTTGGCCGTGTTATCGATGAAACAGAGAAGACGATTAAAACCTTGACTTCAGATGTGGATGTGACCTTGCATCATACCAATGAATTGCTGTCTAAGATCAATGTCTTGGCAGATGATATTAATGTCAAGGTGGCAACGATTGATCCACTCTTTAGTGCTGTTGCAGATTTATCTCTATCTGTTTCAGACCTCAATGACCATGCGCGTGTCTTGAGCAAGAAAGCTTCATCAGCTGGTTCAAAAACACTCAAGACTGGGGCAAGTTTATCAGCTCTTCGTCTTGCAAGTAAATTTTTAAAAAAATAAAAAAGGAGAATCCTTATGGGTAAATTATCCTCAATCCTTTTAGGAACCGTTTCAGGTGCAGCTCTTGCCTTGTTTTTAACAAGCGACAAGGGCAAACAAGTTTGCAGTCAGGCTCAAGATTTTCTGGATGATTTGAGAGAAAATCCAGAGTATGCCAAGGAGCAGGTCTGTGAAAAACTGACAGAAGTCAAGGAGCAGGCTACAGATTTTGTTCTTAAAACCAAAGAACAGGTTGAGTCGGGTGAAATCACTGTGGACAGCGTCCTTGCTCAAGCCAAATCATGTGCTCGTCAAGCGACAGAAGTATCAAAATATCGATTCAATAATCTCAAAGAGCAATGGCAAGAAAAGGCCGAAATTCTTGATGAATCAGAAGAGATTGTGATTGATATCAAAGAAGAAAAAATCTAGATTTGATGAGACTGGGCAAAAACTCAATTCTAGGAGAAAATGAAGTAGATCTTCCCATAATCAAACGCATAGTATCAAGGTTTTTCAAGGCCTGATATTATGCGTTTTTTGATTTTCATTGAGTATTATGGTATAATGGCAGTGTTGAAAGTGAAATATTTACATTTTTTATATTTTACTGATATTTTATTAATATTAAGCAATTCATTTTTTTATGATTAGAAATCAATGTGGTAGTTTATAATCAAGCAGAGGAAAAGTTCTAAAATTTTAGTCAAGAAAGGGTTTAGTATTTTGTCAAGGGAAAATAGTAGAACTCTCTATTTTGTAAAAAATAGCTAGAAAGAAAGTTGGTAAAATGAAAGATATTTTTAATAAACGTCAATGTTTTTCGATTCGAAAGTTTTCTGTTGGAGTGGCTTCTGTATTAATAGGCATTGCTTTGTTTACACCATCCCAGGGAGTACTTGCTTCTACGGAAAATTCTCCATCTTCTGTGGATAAAAGAGAAGAAGTTCAACCTATACTAGATAATCAAAATAATCCTTCTTCTGAGTTAGATACCAGAGATGTTCCAATAGGATCTACAAGGACTACAGAACCCGTCAGATCTGGGAATAAGGAAAATAATAATAGCTTGACCACAAGGGATTTCGTGGCGGGTGAAGACAGATCAAGCACTCCAGCGGTGAGAGCAGCATCAAATCCTTCCGAGGTTAAAAAGTATGAATTAACTGATGAGTATGCTAAGCAAATAAAAGCAGGAGTAATCGGTTCAGAAGGTAATAAGCTTGATAGTTTATTGTTAAACGGCTCTAAGTTAAGTCCAGAAGCCTATACAGATGATGATTACTTGAAGGATAAAGAAGAACTTTATATTTATGAAAAAGGTGGGAAAAAGTATGTAGGTTATAATAGTCATCCCTTATTAGAAGATACTGACGGTGATGGTATTATTGACAGTAAAGAAAAGCCAGATGAAAAATTAAAATGGAATGTAAGTGAGCGCGATATGATTATGTTCATGGAATTATCCTACCGTGATGATAATTATATTGATAGAGTGCTGGATCATAAGAGACCCTTAACAGAGTCAGAGTTATATAAAAAGAATGGTGACAGTAAACCACGTTATGAGTATATGATGATGAATAAGGAATTGGGGCCTTATTGGGAAAGGAAGAAAAGTTACCATACCTCCAGTGGACTAGATGCTGTCTTGTATGAAACGAAGAGTGATTTCTTATATTTACCAAATGGAACTGCACAAGTATTAGCCTTTCGTGGAACAAGTGATGCGAAAGATATAGGAGCTGATATAACACTTGGATTAGGAAGCAATCCTCAACAAGGGATAGATGCAGAAAATATTATGCATGAACTAGCTAAAGATAAGAGTATTACTAATCTTTATTTGACAGGTCATTCTTTAGGAGGATATTTAGTACAACGGGCAATGGTTGAAGCTTATCAGTTGGCATATTCTGACAGCAGAGTCATGTCTCCTAAAGAACAGTTGGCTTATAGAAACGTTTATAATAATGTATTAAAAAAAGGCACAACCTTTAATGCTCCAAAAGTTGTGACCAATTTGCTTTCCAGTCGTGAATTTTGGCAAAAAGGTTTAGATAGCAAAAAAATAGCCAAGTCTGGTAAAATGACTCATTATATTGTTGATAATGATTTGGCGATAAGAAAAGGCGTCAGCAATGATAGTGATGTTGTTATAAATGTTGGACGAACCAGTGGAGGTCACAGTTCACGTTCTTATTTTGAAGCTGATATGATTAATAGACGATCAGAGTTTATATCTGGGAAACGAATTTCCTTAGATGGGACAGGTTATCAAGATAAAAACATTGCAACAGTTAAATCTGTAGAAAAAGTTGGAGAAACTGTTGTATATAGTAAACGCGGAGATGACATCATTAAGTCAATAACTGTGAGTATGAAAGATCTCGATACAGGACAGATTACTAACAATACAATTGATGAAGTGTTTAAGAAAGATGGAGCCAAATCTACAGTTGTCGTTACCCAACTTGAGCCAAGTGTACGTTATGAAAAAGATGCCACAAGAGCTAAAGGTGAAGCTAATGTAACAACAGCTGGTACTTCAGGTACTAGTACAGTAACAACAACTTATAGTGTAAATCCTAACACTGGAGATCTGATTGCACATATAGAACAACCAGTAGTTAAGCAACTTAAGCAATAGAAACAGTTGTCAAAGTCGCAGCCAAGGATGAAGTAGAATACATTAAAAAAGGAGACGACGTTGTTAAGAAGACAACAAGTTACACAGTAAACTCAAAAACTGGCAGTCTTACTTCGACTGAGAAGGAAGAAGTAGTCAATAGAGGTGGCGCGAGGGATATAGTTGAGTATAATTCAGTTGAACCCAAACCAGTTTATTTAAAAGATGTGAACAGTCCAAAAGGTACGAATACCGTTCAATTTCCAGGGAAATCAGGAAAAACTAAAGTCACCACAACCTATAGCGTAAATCCAGTAAATGGAACCCTAACTCCATCAAAAGGCAAACCAGAAGTCGTAACTCTACCAATAGCTAGAGTTGTAAAAGTGGGAGCGAAGGATAAAGTAGAAGTAGAAACAATCCCATCCCCAGTAACATACGAAAAAGATATTAGTCGCGAAAAAGGCCAAGACAATATTACTGTCCCAGGAAAAGCTGGAAGTAAGACAACCACAACGACTTATACAGTAAATCCAAACAGTGGGGAAGTTACTCCAAATGAAGGAAATCCAGTCATAGTAAATCCAACAGAAACAATCGTTAAAGTCGCGGCTAAGGATAAAGTAGTAGAAACACCAATTGAGCCCACAGTGGTTTATGAAAAAGATGACACTCGTGACTTCGGTACACCAGACAAGCCTAGAAAAGGAGCAAAAGGAAAATCTGTAACGACTACAAGGTATGACGTTAATCCAAATAATGGAACAGTCACAGAACAGGTTGGTAAGCCAGTGGTCACCCCAGCTGGTAAAACAATAGTTAAGGTTGGAGCTAAAACTAAGGTTGAGAGTAGCAAGGATGACCAAGGTCGTGAAGTTATCAACACTACAACTTATGAAGTTGATCCAAAAACAGGTAAGGTAACTTCTACAACAGTAACTACTTACGGGACAAGGAAAGAACTAACGATTGAGAAGATGGTAGTACCATCTCCAGTAGTTTACGAAAAAGATGATACGAAAGAAAAAGGTACAGTCCCAACTACTGTTAAAGGTGAAGATGGTGAAGACACTATCACAACAACTTACACTGTGGACACTAATACTGGAAAGATTACAGCAAGTGAAGGTAAACCAGTTCGTACGAAAGAACCAACGAATACAGTCGTCAAAGTCGCAGCCAAGGACAAAGTAGAAAAAACAGAAATCTCATCACCTAAGAAATATGTGAAAGATGATACACGCGACAAAAATCAACCAAATGTGGAAGAAGCAGGCCAAGCAGGTTCAAGTACTATCACAACAACATATAGTGTTGATTCTACTACAGGCGCTATTACAGAAACAGTAGAAAAACCAGTAGTAGTAAATCCAACAGCAACAATAGTCAAAGTCGCAGCCAAGGACAAAATAGTAGAAACACCAATTGAACCTGAAGTTGAATATGTTAGAGATGGTGAACGAGAAGTTGACACACCTAATGAACGTATTGAAGGAGCTAAAGGTAAAACAGTTACTACAACCACTTACGATGTAGATTCAAAGGACGGTCATATCACAGAACACGTTGGCACCCCAGTCGTCACCCCAGCAGGTAAGACAATCGTTAAAGTAGGAGCTAAAACTAAGGTTGAACAATCTAAAGATTCTGAAGGTCGCGATGTGATTGAGACCACTACCTATGAAGTTGATCCAGAAACAGGTAAGGTAACTCCAACAACCGTGCTAACTTATGGGAAAACGAAAGAACCAACGAATACAGTCGTCAAAGTCGCAGCCAAGGACAAAGTAGTAGAAACCCCGATTGAACCTGAAGTTGGATATGTTAGAGATGGTGAACGAGAAGTTGACACACCTAATGAACGTATTGAAGGAGCTAAAGGTAAAACAGTTACTACAACCACTTATGATGTAGACTCAAAGGACGGTCATATCACAGAACACATTGCTAATAATATAACAACACCAGCTAAGGTAACACCAGGTAAAGTCACTCCAGCAACTCCAGTCACACCTGCTACTAATGGAGGTTCTGATCAAGATACACCTGCACCAATAACTCCAATTCCAGATGCAGTTACTCCGAATGAAAATCATGAAGATACTACAGATGCTAGTGATAGTGATAGTGGAGCTAAGTCAAATGATTCTCAAAATGTATTGCCAAATACAGGAACAGAATCAAATGCGACTCTTGCATCTCTAGGACTTCTTGGTCTGCTAGGCGGTCTCGGACTTGCTCTTGAAAGAAAAAGAAGACTAAAAATTTAGTCAAATGAACATTCATTCTTTTGTATTGTAAAGACAAACTAGATTGGTTCTGGGAATCGTGTTCGTCATAAAATACAAAGAATGTTTAGATAAAGAAAGCGAACAATGCTAGGATTTTGTTAAAGGGAATTCTAAGTATTGTTCGCTTTTGTGGTATAATAAGTACTATGCAGAAAAAACCAACGTCAGCCTATGTGCACATCCCATTTTGTACCCAGATTTGTTATTATTGTGATTTTTCAAAAGTTTTTATCAAGAATCAGCCAGTTGATAGCTATTTGGAGCATCTGTTAGAAGAGTTTCGTTCTTATGATATTCAAAAGTTGCGGACCATCTACATCGGTGGTGGAACACCGACAGCCCTGTCGGCTCCGCAACTGGAGGTTTTACTGAATGGCTTGACTAAAAACTTGGACTTGTCTGCCTTGGAAGAGTTGACCATTGAAGCCAATCCAGGAGATTTGGATGCGGATAAGATAGCTGTTTTGAAAAATTCGGCTGTCAATCGTGTTTCGCTAGGTGTCCAGACCTTTGATGATAAGATGTTGAAAAAGATTGGGCGCAGTCATTTGGAGAAGGATATTTATGAAAATATCGATCGCCTGAAACTGGCTGGTTTTGACAACATCTCCATTGATTTGATTTATGCGCTGCCTGGTCAGACCATGGAGCAAGTAAAGGAAAATGTGGCTAAAGCCATTGGACTGGATATTCCCCATATGAGTTTGTATAGTTTGATTTTAGAAAACCATACGGTCTTTATGAACCGCATGCGGCGAGGAAAATTGCCTCTGCCTAAGGAGGAGCTGGAAGCTGAGATGTTTGAGTACATCATCACTGAGCTTGAGCGAGCAGGCTTTGAGCATTATGAGATTTCTAATTTCTCCAAACCTTACTTTGAAAGTCGTCATAATCTCATGTACTGGGATAATGCTGAATACTATGGCATCGGTGCTGGGGCCTCTGGTTATGTCAATGGTATTCGCTATAAAAACCATGGTCCCATTCGCCATTATCTCAGTGCAGTTGAGGAAGGCAATGCTCGTATCACAGAGGAGTACCTGAGCCAAAAAGAGCAAATGGAAGAAGAAATGTTCCTGGGACTCCGCAAGAAATCAGGGGTCTCTATGGCGCGATTTGAGGAAAAATTTGGATGCTCTTTTGATGGACTTTATGGAGAAATTGTCAGAGACTTGGTTCAACAGGGTCTCATGCAAATAGAGGGTGACCGAGTTCGCATGACAAAAAGAGGTCTCTTCTTAGGAGACACCGTAGCAGAACGATTTATTTTGGAGTAGGATGATGGGCTTAACTTATCAAATGAAAATGAAAATTCCTTTTGATATGGCTGACATGAACGGTCATATCAAACTTCCAGATGTGATTTTGCTCCCTACAAGTTTCAGGGATGCAGTCGATTGAACTGGGAGTTAGTGATAAGGCCATTTTAGAAGAGCATAATCTGGTCTGGATTATCACAGAATACGATATTGAGGTGGTTCGTTTGCCTCGTTTTGCGGAAGAAATTACCATCGAAACGGAAGCCCTGAGCTACAATCTGCTCTTTTGCTACCGTCGCTTTACCATTTATGATGAAGCAGGTCAGGAACTCATCCACATGATGGCGACCTTTGTTCTCATGGACCGAGACAGTCGAAAAATCCATGCTGTCGAACCTGAGATTGTGGCTCCTTACCAGTCTGAATTTAATAAAAAGCTTATCCGCGGGCCAAAGTATGAGTTCTTGGAAAATCCAATTAGCAAGGATTACCATGTCCGTTTTTACGACTTGGATATGAATGGTCATGTCAATAACAGTAAATACTTGGATTGGATTTTTGAGGTCATGGGAGCGGACTTTTTGACCCACTATATTCCCAAGAAAATCAATCTCAAGTATGTCAAGGAAGTTCGACCAGGTGGGTTTATTACATCGGCTGTTGAAAGGACTGGACTGGAAAGCAAGCATGAGATTACAAGCGACGGGGCTACCAATGCACAGGCTATTATTACTTGGCAAGAAATAAAAAAGGCTTAGGGAGAAATAGATGAAATATAAAGGCTATTTAATTGATTTAGACGGAACCATTTATAAGGGCAAAGACAGAATCCCAGCAGGAGAGGCTTTTGTCCATGAATTGCAAAAGCGAGACATCCCCTATCTCTTTGTGACCAACAATACAACCCGTACTCCTGAGAGTGTTCAAGAAATGTTGGCTCAGAATTTTAATATCGATACGCCTCTATCGACTGTCTACACAGCGACTTTGGCAACTATCGACTATATGAATGACTTGGGACTGAAAAAGACTGTCTATGTTATCGGAGAATCAGGGCTCAAGGAAGCCATCAAGGCGGCTGGCTATGTGGAAGACAAGGAAAATCCTGCCTATGTGGTAGTAGGTCTGGACTGGCAAGTTGACTATGAAAAATTTGCGACAGCAACTCTAGCTATCCAAAAGGGTGCCCATTTTATCGGAACCAATCCTGACCTCAATATCCCGACAGAGCGTGGTCTTTTGCCTGGTGCTGGTTCGCTGATTACGCTGCTTGACGTAGCGACACGAGTGAAGCTATTTATATCGGAAAACCAAATGCCATCATTATGGACAAGGCGGTTGAGCATTTAGGTTTGGAACGTGAAGAGTTGATTATGGTTGGAGATAACTATTTAACTGATATTCGAGCAGGGATTGACAATGGCATTCCAACGCTCCTAGTAACGACTGGTTTTACTAAGGAAGAAGAAGTAGCAGACCTGCCAATTGCACCGACACATGTGGTTTCTAGCCTTGCGGAGTGGGATTTTGATGAAAACTAAACTGACCTTTTGGGCCTCTATGCTCTTTCTCCTCTCCCTCTCAATCCTTATGACCATTTATCAGGCTTGGATTTTTTATCCGCTGGAAATTCAGTGGCTAAACTTAACGAATCGAGTTTATCTAAAACCAGAAACCATTCAGTACAACTTTCATATCTTGATGAATTACCTGACCAATCCTTTTAGTCAGGTCCTAGAGATGCCAGATTTTCGTTCGTCAGCAGCTGGTCTGCACCACTTTGAGGTGGTCAAGAACCTCTTTCACTTGGTTCAGCTAGTAGCTCTAGTGACACTTCCAAGTTTCTATTTCTTTGTCAATAAGATTGTAAAAAAGGGCTTTTTATCTTTATTTAGTAAAGGGCTCCTGACCCTAGTGGTTTTTCCTTTGCTGATTGGTCTTGGGGGAGTTTTGATTGGTTTTGACCAATTCTTTACTCTTTTCCATCAAATTCTCTTTGTGGGAGATGATACCTGGCTTTTTGACCCAGCCAAGGATCCAGTGATTCTGATTTTGCCAGAGACCTTCTTCCTTCATGCCTTCCTCCTCTTTTTTGCCCTATATGAAAGCTTCTTTGGCTATCTTTATCTAAAAAGTCGTAGGAAGTGAAATGAAAGCTGTTTTTAATTTACGTATATAAAAATGCATATTGTTTGAAACCATGGTTAAGAAGGAATTAATCAAATTCAAACAAAGGCAATCGTTCGCGAACAGTCTATTTTTCTTGAAAAAATAGGCTTTTTTTCTAAAAATCTCTAGTCAAGCGCTTTATTTTTTTGTATAATAGAAGTAGCAAAGTATAGATAAGAAGAGAAAAGCATGATTACACTATTTCTATCACCGAGCTGTACATCATGTCGTAAGGCTAAGGCCTGGTTAGAAAAACATAAGGTTCCCTTTGTGGAACACAATATTATGACCAGTCCTTTAACAAGAAAAGAATTGCAACACATCCTTTCCTTGACCGAAAATGGTACTGATGACATCATTTCAACTCGTTCAAAAATTTTTCAAAAATTGAATATTGATGTAGAGAGTATTTCGGTATCGGAATTGCTTCATTTGATTGTATCCTAGTCTTTTGCGTCGTCCAATTATTATTGATGCCAAGCGCATGCAAATCGGTTTTAATGAAGATGAGATTCGTGCTTTTCTCCCTCGTAGTTACCGTAAGCAAGAACTAAAAGAAGCAAGAATGAGAGCTGGTATTAGTTAATGAACAAACAGTATAGTTACCCACTAGATTTGTCGTGGAGCACTGAAGAACTTGCTTCAGTGCTTTCTTTTTTTAATGATGTTGAAGCTGCCTATGAAGGCAAGGTAGAGGCTAAAAAGTTACTGGACTCCTATAAGCGATTCAAGGCGGTTGTGCCAAGCAAGAGTGAAGAAAAACGTTTGGGACGAGAATTTGAAACAGTCAGTGGCTATTCGCTTTACCGAGCAGTTCAGGCGGCTAAGGAAAAAGGGGAAGGAAAGATTTCTCTTGGAAAGTAAATTTGAATTTGCTAAAGAGCTAATTAAGAAAGCGGGTCAGTACATCCTTGACCACATGCAGGAAGACTTGCGTGTTGAGACCAAGTCCTCTCCAACAGATTTGGTGACCAGACTGGACAAGGAAGTTCAGGAACTCTTGGTTGGTGAGATTTTGTCCCGTTATCCTGAGGATAAGATTTGTGCTGAAGAAGGGTGTCTGCGAGCTTCGGTTCAAGAGGGCAAGGTTTGGGTCATTGATCCCATTGATGGTACCAATAACTTTGTAGCCCAGCAGGAAGATTTTGCTGTTATGATGGCTTATTTTGAAAATGGTCAGGGACAGTTTGGCCTAATTTATGATGTGGTCAAAGGGGATTGTTACCACGGTGGTGGGGTCTTTCCAGTTTGTCGAAATAATAAGCCCCTAGCTCCCTTTAAAGCCAAACCACTTGGAGATTTTCTTATTGCGGGAAATAGTGGCATGCTGGAAACCAATGAATGGGGGCTGGCTGATTTGAGCCGAGCGGTTCTTGGTGTTCGTGTCTATGGAAGTGCGGCCATTAGTTTTGCCAAGATTTTGTCAGGGCATTTGTTGACCTATCTCACCTATCTGCAACCATGGGATTATGCCGCAGCTAGTATTTTAGGGGAAAGTCTGGGCTATCGGGTTGTGACCCTTTTTGGTGAAGCTCCTGATTTTCAAACCAGACAGCCTGTCATGATGGTGCCTCTTGAGATGCAGGAGGAAATTCAGTCCTATATTTACGAAAGGAAAAGAACTTAAATGCAATTTCCAGAAGGATTTGTTGAAAAATATAAAGAGATACTAGGAGATGAGGCAAGAGATTTTCTTGCCTCTTTTGAGAGAGGAAGCGGTTTCGGCCTTTCGGGTCAATCCCTTAAAAGAAGAGCAACTTTCCTTTTCTGATGCCATTACTCAAACCCCTTGGGGCCACTATGGGAAGGTTTCAGGGAAATCGCCTGAGCATGCTACAGGTTTAGTTTATTCGCAAGAACCTGCTGCTCAAATGGTGGCTCAAGTAGCCCAACCCAGTCCTGGTATGAAGGTCTTGGACTTGGCTGCTGCACTTGGGGGCAAATCAACTCAACTGGCAGCCTATCTAGCAGGGGAGGGGCTACTTGTTTCCAATGAAATTTCAAGCAAACGGGCTAAGATTTTAGTAGAAAATATGGAGCGATTTGGAGCGACAAATGTCGTGGTGACCAATGAATCTGCTGATCGTTTGGCCAAGGTCTTTAAAGGCTATTTTGACCTTATTGTCCTTGATGCCCCTTGCTCAGGGGAAGGGATGTTCCGTAAGCAACTAGATGCTATGGACTATTGGAGCTTAGATTATCCGAGTCAATGTGCTAGCTTGCAAAGAGAAATTCTGGAGGATGCAGTGACCATGCTAGCAGAAAGTGGTCGTTTAGTTTATTCAACCTGTACCTGGGCACCTGAGGAAAACGAAGAGATTGTCAATTGGCTACTGGAAGAGTATGATTTTGATTTGTTGCCAGTAGAGCATATCAATGGAATGGTAGCTGGTATTGACCTGCCAGAAACGGCTCGGATGTACCCTCATCAGTTTAAGGGAGAGGGTCAGTTTGTAGCCCATCTACAGTTTAAGGGTAACAATCCAACTCCTAAATGTAAGGCAAGTAAGAGCAATCTTGGTCGAGAACAAGTTGCCTTGTGGCAAGAATTTGCCCAAAACCATTTGAAGGTCAATCTCTGGGAATCTTGCAGACTTTTGGGGACCAACTCTATCTCTTACCAGAACTCTTGCCAGATTTAGGTAAGCTCAAGATTGCTCGCAATGGACTACATCTGGGCACTTTTAGAAGAAACGCTTTGAGCCCAGTTTTGCTCTTGGTCTAGCCTTGAAACCGAGTCAGATCAAGCAGTCGGTTGAAATTGACCAAGAAGCGTTTGTCAAGTATGTGGCTGGAGAAACTGTTCAGCTGGCAGAAAGTCTGCCAAATGGTTGGTACCAAGTTTTGGTTAAAGGCAATGGCTTGGGCTTTGCAAAGGTTACTGGAAATGTTTTGAAAAATTATTTTCCAAAAGGCCTCAGATTCAAGTGAAAATGCTAGTCAAATATCTTATTCTATGTTATAGTGAAAGTATGGATTTTTTTAGTAGGATGATTCTTGATATCTTGATTGCCATCACATGTAGTTTTACTACTCAATGAAAATCAAAGAGCAAACTAGGAAGCTAGCCAAAGATAGCTCAAAATACTGTTTTGAGGTTGCAAATAGGACTGACGGAGTCAGTTACAAAGCATTGCTTTAAAGTTGTAGATAGGACTGACCAAATAGGTACATACCTATAACAAGGCAAGGCTGACCTGGTTTGAAGAGATTTTCAAAGAGTACAAGAAGTTTAGTTATTAGCGTTCTTACCGCTTGTAAACTAGATTTCCCATAAAATAGAATCTTTTCCTTTTAGTTGTAAACTAGTCTGGGAGAGTAGAGAGGTTTGAGATACCTTTCTAGCTTTTGGATTATCATCTAAGGAGAGTAACCTTTTCCTTGCATTAAAAAGGGGAAAAAGAGACACGAAATGACTATAATGGGTGACAATGGGGGAAGGGATAGACAAGAGATTTTATCCACATATGAAAAAAGGAGGTTAGAAAAGAGTAATATAGCCTATATTATATAAATAATCAATTGCGCAGAAATTTGGTAAAAATTCATGCGTCAACTCATAAAGAACTACTTAAAAAATTCACAGTATTCATAATTATTTTCGAGGAGAAAAACAGTGAAAAAAAGAAAAAAGCTTGCTCTCTCTCTTATCGCTTTTTGGCTGACGGCTTGTTTAGTAGGCTGTGCTAGCTGGATTGATCGTGGAGAATCCATAACGGCTGTTGGCTCAACTGCCTTGCAACCCTTGGTTGAAGTAGCGGCAGATGAATTTGGCACGATCCATGTTGGAAAAACGGTCAATGTCCAAGGGGAGGTTCTGGTACAGGCTTGTCCCAGGTTCAGTCTGGGGCAGTTGATATAGGAAACTCAGATGTATTTGCTGAGGAAAAAGACGGAATTGATGCTTCTGCTCTTGTTGACCACAAGGTCGCGGTAGCTGGCTTGGCTCTGATTGCCAATAAGGAGGTTGATGTTGATAACCTAACGACAGAGCAACTTCGTCAAATCTTCATAGGTGAGGTAACCAATTGGAAAGAGGTTGGTGGTAAGGACTTACCCATCTCTGTTATCAATCGGGCAGCTTACTCTGGCTCTCGTGCTACCTTTGATACTGTCATTATGGAAGGTCAGTCCGCCATGCAAAGTCAGGAGCAGGATTCAAATGGAGCGGTAAAATCAATCGTATCAAAAAGTCCAGGAGCTATCTCTTATTTATCTCTTACCTATATAGATGATTCAGTCAAAAGCATGAAGTTGAATGGCTATGACTTAAGTCCAGAAAATATAAGTAGCAATAATTGGCCCTTGTGGTCTTATGAGCATATGTATACATTGGGGCAGCCCAATGAGTTGGCTGCAGAATTTCTCAATTTTGTTCTCTCGGATGAGACCCAAGAAGGGATTGTCAAAGGATTGAAGTATATTCCGATTAAGGAAATGAAGGTTGAAAAAGATGCTGCTTAACTGTGACAGTGTTGGAAGGAGACAATAATGAATCAAGAAGAATTAGCTAAGAAAATGTTGCTTCCATCAAAGAATTCTCGTCTGGAGAAATTAGGAAAAGGTTTGACCTTTGCCTGTCTTTCTTTGATAGTCATCCTTGTGGCCATGATTTTGGTTTTCGTAGCGCAAAAAGGCTTGTCGACCTTCTTTGTCAATGGTGTGAATATCTTTGACTTTCTTTTGGGAGGAACTTGGAATCCTTCTAGTAAAGAATTTGGTGCCCTTCCTATGATTTTGGGTTCCTTTATCGTTACCATTCTCTCAGCCCTTATCGCAACACCCTTTGCTATTGGTGCAGCAGTTTTTATGACCGAAGTATCACCAAAAGGGGCGAAGATTTTGCAACCAGCTATTGAACTCCTGGTTGGGATTCCTTCAGTAGTGTACGGATTTATTGGCTTGCAAGTCGTCGTTCCCTTTGTTCGCAGTGTCTTTGGTGGGACTGGTTTTGGGATTTTGTCAGGGATTTCCGTCCTCTTTGTCATGATTTTGCCGACCGTAACCTTTATGACAACGGATAGCTTGCGTGCGGTTCCTCGTCACTACCGCGAAGCTAGTTTGG
Organism: Streptococcus bouchesdurhonensis; assembly: GCF_948472335.1. The sequence goes on from NZ_CAOKTW010000002.1 coordinate 489,272, forward strand.
CTATGGGGGCCACTCGCTGGCAGACTATCTGGCGTGTGATCTTGAAGGCGGCCCGTTCTGGTATTTTCACTGCAGTGGTCTTTGGGATGGCGCGTGCCTTTGGTGAGGCTCTAGCTATCCAGATGGTTGTCGGAAACTCAGCTGTTATCCCAACTTCCTTGACCACACCAGCTGCAACTTTAACTTCTATATTAACTATGGGAATTGGGAACACTGTCATGGGAACTGTAAATAATAATGTTCTCTGGTCACTGGCCTTGGTACTGCTCTTGATGAGTTTAGTTTTTAACAGTGTGATTAAATTGATTACGAAAGAAAGAGGAAAGAAAAATTATGCGCGCTAAGAAATTAGATAAACTTGCAACAGCTGTCCTCTATACGATTGCTAGCATCATTGTGACAATCTTGGCTTCCTTGATTCTCTATATCTTGGTTCGGGGCTTGCCCCATATCTCTTGGTCTTTCTTGACTGGAAGGTCTTCTGCTTTTCAAGCAGGTGGTGGGATTGGCATTCAGCTTTACAATTCCTTTTTCCTATTGGTCATTACTTTGATTATTTCTGTACCTCTTTCTATGGGAGCTGGGATTTACTTGGCTGAGTATGCTAAAAAAGGTTCTGTTACCAACTTTGTGCGGACTTGTATTGAAATCTTGTCCTCTTTACCATCAGTGGTGGTGGGTCTCTTTGGTTACTTGATCTTTGTAGTCCAGTTTGAGTATGGATTTTCAATCATTTCAGGTGCCTTGGCCTTGACAGTCTTTAACTTGCCTCAGATGACGCGTAATGTAGAGGATAGTTTGAAACACGTTCACCATACCCAACGTGAGGCTGGTCTGGCTCTTGGGATTTCTCGCTGGGAGACAGTGGTTCATGTTGTTATTCCAGAAGCGCTTCCAGGTATTGTAACGGGTGTCGTCTTGGCATCTGGTCGTATCTTTGGCGAAGCTGCAGCTCTGATCTATACAGCAGGGCAATCGGCGCCAGCTCTTGACTGGTCTAACTGGAATATCCTCAGTGTGACTAGCCCCATCTCTATCTTCCGTCAAGCAGAAACCTTGGCTGTCCATATCTGGAAAGTCAATAGTGAAGGCACTATTCCAGATGGAACAATTGTATCAGCAGGTTCTGCCGCTGTGCTCCTGATCTTTATCCTGATTTTTAACTTTGGAGCTCGTAAGTTCGGAAGCTATCTACACAAGAAATTAACCGCTGCCTAAAGGAGAAGCCATGTCAACATATAACTGGGATGAGAAGCATATCCTTACCTTTCCTGAAGAAAAAGTAGCCCTTTCTACTAAGGATGTCCATGTTTACTATGGTAAAAATGAATCCATTAAGGGGATTGATATGCAATTTGAAAGAAATAAAATTACAGCTTTGATTGGTCCGTCGGGATCGGGGAAATCTACCTACTTACGCAGTCTCAATCGCATGAATGATACTATTGATATTGCTAAAGTAACTGGGCAGATTCTCTATCGTGGAATTGATGTCAACCGTCCAGAAATCAACGTTTATGAAATGCGTAAACACATTGGAATGGTTTTTCAACGCCCTAATCCATTTGCTAAGTCAATTTACCGTAATATTACCTTTGCGCATGAACGTGCTGGAGTTAAGGATAAGCAAGTCCTAGATGAAATCGTAGAAACCTCCCTTCGTCAGGCTGCCCTCTGGGATCAGGTTAAAGACGATCTCCACAAGTCAGCCTTGACCTTATCAGGTGGTCAGCAACAACGTCTCTGTATTGCTCGTGCCATCTCTGTTAAGCCAGATATCCTCTTAATGGATGAGCCAGCCTCAGCCTTGGATCCGATTGCGACCATGCAACTAGAAGAGACCATGTTTGAGCTCAAGAAAGACTTTACCATCATCATTGTAACGCATAATATGCAGCAGGCTGCTCGTGCAAGTGACTATACAGGCTTCTTTTACTTGGGTGATTTGATTGAGTATGACAAAACTGCAACTATTTTCCAAAATGCCAAGCTACAGTCCACCAATGACTATGTATCTGGTCACTTTGGTTAGAAAGGAAACCGTATGACAGATGCTATTTTACAGGTATCAGACCTGTCCGTTTATTATAATAAAAAGAAGGCTTTGAATAGTGTTTCCCTATCTTTCCAACCTAAGGAAATTACAGCCTTGATTGGTCCATCTGGATCAGGGAAGTCAACCCTCCTCAAGTCTCTCAACCGCATGGGAGATCTCAATCCAGAGGTGACCACAACTGGATCCGTGGTGTACAATGGTCACAACATCTACAGTCCGCGTACAGATACGGTTGAATTACGTAAGGAAATCGGAATGGTTTTCCAACAACCTAATCCTTTCCCTATGACTATCTATGAGAATGTTGTCTACGGGCTTCGTATCAATGGAATTAAGGATAAGCTGGTTCTGGATGAAGCCGTAGAAAAAGCCTTGCAAGGTGCCTCTATCTGGGATGAGGTCAAGGATCGTCTACATGATTCAGCTATTGGATTGTCAGGTGGTCAACAGCAGCGTGTCTGTGTGGCCCGTGTCTTGGCAACCAGTCCTAAAATCATCCTCTTGGATGAGCCAACTTCGGCTTTGGATCCGATTTCAGCTGGTAAAATTGAGGAAACCTTGTATGGTCTAAAAGACAAGTACACCATGCTTCTGGTAACCCGTTCCATGCAACAAGCTTCACGTATCTCTGATAAGACAGGATTTTTCCTAGATGGAGATTTGATTGAATTTAATGATACCAAGCAGATGTTCCTTGATCCCCAACACAAGGAAACGGAAGACTATATTACAGGAAAATTTGGATAAGGAGATGAAAGATGTTACGATCTCAATTTGAAGAAGATTTAGAGAAATTACATAACCAGTTCTACGCTATGGGACAAGAAGTGCTCTCACAAATCAATCGTACGGTGCGTGCCTTTGTCACGCATGACCGTGACCTGGCAAAAGAGGTCATCGAAGATGACGCAGAAGTAAATGAATACGAAGTGAAACTGGAAAAGAAATCATTTGAAATGATTGCACTCCAACAACCAGTCTCTCAAGATTTGCGTACAGTCTTGACTGTCCTTAAGGCTGTATCAGATGTGGAGCGTATGGGGGATCACGCTGTAGCCATTGCCCAGGCAACCATCCGTATGAAGGGGGAAGAGCGCATCCCAGCTGTAGAGGAAGAAATTCAAAAAATGGGACGTGAAGTTAAAAGCGTTGTTGAAGCAGCACTTGATCTTTATCTTAATGGTTCTGTTGACGACGCATACCGTAGTAGCCTCCATGGATGAGCAAATTAACCACTATTTTGAAACTATCCGTGACCTTGCGACTGAAGAGATTAAGAAAAATCCAGAAGCCATTGTTACGGGTCGTGATTATTTCCAAGTTATTTCCTACTTGGAGCGTATCGGTGACTATGCTAAAAATATCTGTGAATGGGTTGTTTACTTTGAAACAGGTAAGATTGTCGAATTATAAAGTATTCAAAGGATAAAATTATTGTGAAAGCTTACTTTTTAATACAGTAAGCTTTCATTGTATAGATAGTTTACTTTGTCAGAGGTGAATAATGAACTACATACGGAATATCAGAAAAAAGTTGGAAAAGATAAAATTATTTTAAATTTTACCTGTGGAATATTAAGTCAATCAGGAAAAATTTTATTACAAAAACGAGCAGATGAAGGAACGTGGGGATTACCAGGTGGTGCTCTTGAATTAGGAGAATCGGCTTTAGAAGCTTTAGTGCGAGAGTTTTATGAAGAAACAGGAGTCGAAGTGAGGGTGGAAAAACTCTTAAATGTTTATACAAAATATTCAGACAGTTATCCGAATGGTGATGAGGCTCAAGTTCTTACAATCTTGTATTTAGTTTCATCTGAAACTTCTATCTCTACAAATTTTTTTACAAGTGATGAAACTTTAGAATTAGGATTTTTTGATCATAGTGACATACAAAATATTGCAATTGTAAACCAGCAGCATCAAATATGATAAATGATTTTTTTGAAAATAAGTTCCCAATAGATAGATAAACTAACCACTGTATTTCTATTTTTAGTAAATATATTTTATGAAAATGCAAGAAAACACTTGACAAGTAACTTAGATATCGTTATAATTATACAAAATTAACAGAGGGGTTGTTTATTTATGAAATCAAAAAAATGGATATTTGTTTTATGTAGTTTTCTTGCAAGTTTCTTCTTAGTAGCTTGCCAGTCAGGTTCGAATGGTTCTCAGTCAGCTGTTGAGGCCATTAAGCAAAAGGGGAAATTGGTTGTGGCGACAAGTCCTGACTATGCACCTTTTGAATTTCAGTCTTTAGTTGACGGGAAAAATCAGGTAGTCGGTGCGGACATTGATATGGCTCAAGTTATCGCTGATGAACTTGGGGTGAAGTTGGAAATTTCAAGCATGAGTTTTGACAATGTCTTGACCAGTCTTCAAACTGGGAAGGCTGACCTAGCAGTTGCGGGAATTAGCGCTACTGACGAGAGAAAAGAAGTCTTTGATTTTTCAATCCCTTACTATGAAAACAAGATTAGTTTCTTGGTTCGTAAGGCTGATGTAGAAAAATACAAGGATTTAACTAGCCTTGAAAGTGCTAATATTGCGGCTCAAAAAGGGACTGTTCCAGAATCAATGGTCAAGGAACAATTGCCAAAAGCTCAATTAACTTCCCTAACTAATATGGGTGAAGCAGTCAATGAATTGCAGGTTGGAAAAGTAGATGCTGTTCATATGGATGAGCCTGTTGCACTTAGTTATGCTGCTAAAAACGCTGACTTAGCTGTCGCAATTGTCAGCTTGAAGATGAAGGACGGCGACGCCAATGCCGTTGCTCTTAGAAAAAATAGTGATGATTTGAGAGAAGTGGTAGACAAGGTCATCCAAAAACTCAAGGATGAAGGAACTTACCAAAGCTATCTTGAAAAAGCAGCAAGTCTAACTGAAGTTGAAGAATAAGAAAAAGCAGAGTTGGATGATTCCAATTCTGCTTTTAAATAGTTTAAAACCTTTTCCAGATTGTCTAGGGACACCTTGGCAAATTGATAAGGACAGGTGCTTAAATAGGCCTCTTCAAAGAAGTCCAAGCCTAGTTGACTGTGTTTGAGATTGGCGATTTTAGGATACTGTCTCAGGTCTAGCAATAAACCATCGTGAAGAGGAAAATGAGGAAGAGGACAGGGGCTGTAAGCTAGTCTTTCCTTGATTTGTTTTTGGTAAGTTTCTTGATTATTCAAGCGAGTCAGACGATTTTTCTCAAACAATTGACTATCGATATAGAGTGATAAGGCCTTTTGCATGATGAGGTTGCTGTCGTAGTCTAGGATATTTTTGTAGGCCACAAATGCTTCTTTGATAGCATTTGGAAGAATGAGTGCTGTAATACGAAGGGCTGGAAAGAGGCTGGTCGAGAAGGACTTGATATAAATGACACGCTCCTCTGTATCAAGATAGTGGAAGGTTTGGCCCTTCTTGGAGTCCAAATCACCCAGATAATCGTCCTCTACGATATAGACATCATACTTGGCTGCTAAGTCAAGAATAGCTCGTTTGTCCTGCTCAGAATAGGAATGGCCTAGAGGATAGTGAAATCGAGGAATGGTATAGAAAAACTTAATTTTTCCTGTTTTGAAGTGGCCTTCCAGTTCCTTCAAGTCAATCCCATCAATGCCTCGTTCAATCGTTTGATAGTCCAGACCCTGAGCAATCAAGAGGCGATTCATTCGATGGTAGGTCGGTTGTTCCACCAAGATTTCCTTGGCTTGGCTAGGGAAGGAAATTTGAGAAAGGATAAACAAGGCTTGTTGGGTTCCAGAAGTCAGTACCAGTTGGTCAGCCTTGCAGTAGAGGGCTTGGTCAAAGAGGAGTTGGTGAATGGATTGTCTTAAGTCTTCTAAACCTTCTTGATTTTCATAGTAGTTGAAGAGGTAGTTTTCCTTACCAATCAAAGTTTCATTGACACAGAGTCGGAAATCGTCATAGGCGCTGGCGTGTTCATCCGTAACCTCGATTTCGAGGTCTTGGTGTTGCCCTTGTTCTAGGACATAGTAGCCACTCTGGGGCTTGGCATAGAGGTATTGTTCGTGCCGTAATTCCAGCAGGGCGCGCTGAACGGTGTCCTTGCTACAGTGAAAGTCAAGGCTTAGTTGACGGATAGAAGGCAGGCGACTTCCCGTCGGAAAGCGTCCAGACTCGATACCATTTTTCAGATAGGAAACGACCTCTTGGTACTTGCTTTGTTTCTTCATTCCAGACCTCCCTTGATTTTGTTACATTGTACCCTTTTTTTCCTTCTTGGCAATATCTAGGGTGTTTCTCTCGTTCACATCTAAGAGCAAATGTGGTATATTCCCATCTTTAATACTTTTTTGAAATCAAAGAGCAACCAAATGCAGATGTGACAGTTTTTCGGAACTTTTTTCTCTTTAAAACAAAATATGTATTTTTATCTGGGGTTGGTTTGTTTTAAAAAGTTTTCATGCTAATTCCCCGTATTACTTGCACATATTTTTAGGAAAAAGCTTGAAACCGTTTTCTAGTTGTGGTATAATAGAATTGGAAAATAAAAGTATACGAATGACTTGTTAGAAAGGAGTTTTAAATCAGAAAATCAAGTTATTTTATCAGTAATATATATTTGTGACTTGAAGGAGTGTTTTTTATGAAATTTAAAAAAAACTGTAACTTCAGCTCTTGTTGTATTATCACTATTTTCTATTATGTCTCCTTCTATAGTTTCTGTTAGAGTATTTGCTGATGATGTAACTACTACGGAAGTTTCTGAAATTAGTACCCAAGAACAAAAATAAATGGATGATGTAGCTAATGTTCTTGATCAAATGTTTAGAAATGGAGTTAATGAAAAAAATTTTACTGAATATGTTTATAAAAACTTTTCTCAAAAAGATATTGCTCTTGCGGAAAATAAATTAGAAACTAATATTAATAATCTCTATGACAGAGTCCCTTGGGATGAGATGGGAGGATGTATAGCGAGAAAAATACGAGAAGAATTTTTTGCTATGACCAATGTTTCGCTAATTGTTAAGTATGCGCAGAAAAAGGCTTGGTTAGAATTAGCTAAAGTGGTACTAAGATTTGTTAAAGCTAATGGACTTAAAACAAATATTTATATCATTGCTGGTCAGTTGGCTATTTGGGCAGTTCAGTGTGGTCTGGAATAATGCGTGATAAAAACTTTTTAATAAAAGATGGGATTATTAGCTTTTTGATTGGATTTGTATATGCATATTTAGTGTTACAAAAATTTATCCTTTGGAAAATCCTTTTGTTTGCATTTATTTTTGCAATTATTAATACAATATTTATGTTTGCTAGGAACAAAAAATAAATAATGATTTAGTTAAATAAAAAAAGGCCCCTAGGGAAGTGTGTTCCTTAGGGGTTGTTGTGCCAGTTCAAGTTTTGTTTCTGTCAAAATCTCAGGCTACCCGTCGGAAAGCGTCCAGACTCGATGCATTTTTCAGATAAGCTACGACTCTTGGTACTTGCTTTGTTTCTTCATTCCAGACCTCCCTTGATTTTGTTACATTGTACCCTTTTTTTCTTTCTTGGCAATGTCTAAGGTGTTTCTCTCGTTCACATATAAAGCTAAATGTGGTATACTTAGGAGTAACATTTATAGAATAACAAACAAGAAAGAGAATGGATAAGAACGTGCAGGAACCAGTGAAATTATTTCAATACAATACCCTTGGAGCCTTGATGGCTGGCCTTTATGGTGGCACCATGACAGTAGGAGAATTGCTAGAGCATGGAGACCTTGGTTTGGGAACCTTGGATTCCATTGATGGGGAATTGATTGTCTTGGATGGCAAGGCTTATCAAGCCAAAGGCTCAGGAGAGCAATAAAATTGTAGAAGTATCACCAGATGCCCTTATTCCTTACGCAGCAGTAGTACCACATCAGGCAGAGGTCATTTTCCGCCAGCGCTTTGAGATGACAGACAAGGAATTGGAAGAACGGATTGAGTCTTATTATGACGGGGAAAATCTTTTCCGCTCTATCAAGATTCGTGGGGAATTTTCACATATGCATGTGCGCATGATTCCTAAGTCGGCACCAGATACCAAGTTTGCTGATGTCGCAACCCATCAACCTGAATATAGTCGTGACAATGTGGCAGGAACCATCGTTGGTTTCTGGACGCCAGAGATTTTCAATGGGGTCAGTTTGGCAGGATATCATCTACATTTTATCTCAGATGATTTGACCTTCGGTGGGCATGTTATGGACTTTGTTATCAAGGAAGGCATTATCGAGGTGGGAGCTATTGACCAGTTGGACCAACGTTTCCCAGTCCAAGACCGTCAATACTTGTTTGCTAAGTTCAATGTTGACGAGATGAAAAAAGATATTGAAAAGGCAGAATAGGAGAAGAAAATGATCATTCATATTATCATTACCATGGTGCTGTTGCTGGCTTTCTTGCTAGGGAGCGTTTGGTATGCCAAAAAGAAATACCAGACTAATCTAGCTGCCTTGGGATTGGGTGCAGTCGCTTTCTTTGTTTCTTCGCAGATTTTGGAAAAACTGGTGCATATCTTAGTTTTACATCCTCAAAAAGACGGTAGTATTGCTCTCTTGCAAGATCATCCGCTTGTCTATATCATCTATGGCCTAGCCATGGCAGCATTTTTTGAGGAAACTGCTCGTCTTATTTTCTTCAAATGGTTGGAGAAAAAGAGAAGTTTGGAAAAGGCAGACGCCTTGGCCTATGGGTTAGGGCATGGTGGCTTGGAGTTGATTTTCCTAGGTCTTACTAGTTTGCTTAATCTCTACTTCGTTCTCTCAGCAGTTCAAACGCAGGATCCACAGGTCATGCAATTACTGTCTGAAAATATGTTGAAAACTATTCAGTCGCTATCAGTCTGGCAGATTTATTTGCTTGGTTTTGAGCGAATCTTGGCGCTAGGTTTCCAATTACTCTTGACTGTTTGGGTTTACCAAGCTGTTCGCCAGAAGAAATGGATTTATCTCCTAGCAGCCTATGGCCTACATGCCTTTTTGACCTAGCACCATCTCTAGTCCAAGTTGGCTGGTTGACAAATCCAGTCTTGGTGGAAGTTGTCCTAGCACTTGAGCTCGTTCTGGTTACCTATGGAACCAAGGCTATCTTTTGCAAAAAATCATAAAAAGAGGGGAAACCTCTTTTTTTGTTTAAAATAAGCCTAAGATTTTTTTAGGGTCGTCAAATGGTCTTAAAAATGGTATAATGGAATGAATTTTGTAAAAGGAAGAGTGACATGTCTGTAAGAGAAAAAATGCTTGAAATCTTAGAAGGAATTGATATCCGTTTTAAGGAACCCTTGCATAGCTATAGTTATACAAAAGTAGGTGGAGAGGCCGATTATTTGGTCTTTCCACGAAATCGTTTTGAGTTGGCGCGCCTTGTAAAATTTGCCAATCAAGAAAATATTCCTTGGATGGTTTTTGGCAATGCCAGCAATATCATCGTTCGTGATGGTGGAATTCGTGGATTTGTCATCTTGTGCGACAAGCTCAATAATGTTTCCGTTGATGGCTATACCATCGAAGCTGAAGCTGGTGCTAACTTGATTGAAACAACTCGCATTGCCCTTCGTCATAGTTTGACTGGCTTTGAGTTTGCTTGTGGCATTCCAGGAAGCGTCGGTGGTGCTGTCTTTATGAATGCGGGTGCCTATGGTGGCGAGATTGCTCACATCTTGCAGTCTTGTAAGGTCTTGACCAAGGATGGAGAAATAGAGACCCTGTCTGCTAAAGATTTGGCTTTTGGTTACCGCCACTCAGCCATTCAAGAGTCTGGTGCAGTTGTCTTGTCAGCTAAATTTGCCCTAGCCCCAGGAACCCATCAGGTTATCAAGCAGGAAATGGACCGCTTGACGCACCTACGTGAACTCAAGCAACCTTTAGAATATCCATCTTGTGGCTCGGTCTTTAAGCGTCCAGTCGGGCATTTTGCAGGTCAATTAATTTCAGAAGCTGGCTTGAAAGGCTATCGTATCGGTGGTGTTGAAGTGTCTGAAAAACACGCAGGTTTTATGATTAATGTTGCTGACGGAACGGCTAAAGACTACGAAGACTTGATTGAGTCTGTTATCGAAAAAGTCAAGGAACACTCAGGTATCACGCTTGAAAGAGAAGTCCGTATTTTAGGTGAAAGCAAGTAGGAAGCTTTGGCTAAAAAGCTGCTGCTATGTCATGGAAAGGGGTGAAAGCCTATCGTTAGTGCAGATGTATGCAGGTGGTTTTACACCCTGCAAGAAGTAGTGGCGGCCTGACAGAGCCCTGATCTGTTAATCTATGAAAAAGAAGGAATAAATGACAATTGAAAAAACCAATTATTGAATTCAAAAACGTCTCAAAAGTTTTTGAAGACAGCAACATCAAGGTTCTCAAAGACATCAACTTTGAGTTGGAAGAAGGGAAATTCTACACCCTTCTAGGTGCATCTGGTTCGGGGAAATCAACTATCCTAAACATTATTGCAGGTTTACTGGATGCGACGACAGGAGATATCATGCTAGACGGTGTTCGTATCAATGATATTCCAACCAACAAGCGTGATGTCCATACGGTCTTCCAATCCTATGCCTTGTTTCCACATATGAATGTGTTTGAAAATGTTGCCTTTCCACTTCGCTTGCGCAAGATTGACAAGAAAGAAATCGAGCAACGCGTAGCGGAAGTTCTCAAGATGGTTCAGTTGGAAGGTTATGAAAAACGTTCCATCCGCAAACTTTCTGGAGGACAACGTCAGCGTGTGGCCATCGCCCGTGCTATCATCAACCAACCCCGTGTGGTTTTGTTGGACGAGCCTTTGTCAGCGCTGGACTTGAAATTAAGAACAGATATGCAGTACGAACTGCGTGAACTGCAACAACGATTGGGCATTACCTTTGTCTTTGTCACACACGATCAGGAAGAAGCTCTTGCCATGAGTGACTGGATTTTTGTCATGAATGATGGCGAGATTGTCCAGTCTGGAACACCTGTGGACATCTACGATGAGCCAATCAACCACTTTGTTGCCACCTTTATCGGTGAGTCAAATATCTTGCCAGGAACCATGATTGAGGACTACTTGGTTGAGTTTAACGGCAAACGCTTTGAAGCGGTCGATGGTGGGATGAAGCCAAATGAACCTGTCGAGGTTGTTATTCGTCCAGAGGACTTGCGGATTACCCTTCCTGAAGAAGGCAAGCTCCAAGTTAAGGTGGATACCCAGCTCTTCCGTGGAGTTCACTATGAGATTATTGCCTATGACGAACTTGGAAATGAATGGATGATCCACTCGACTCGTAAGGCCATCGTGGGTGAGGAAATCGGTCTGGATTTTGAACCGGAAGACATCCATATCATGCGTCTCAACGAAACTGAAGAAGAGTTCGATGCTCGTATCGAAGAATACGTGGAAATTGAAGAGCAAGAAGCAGGTCTGATCAATGCAATCGAGGAGGAAAGAGATGAAGAAAACAAGCTCTAAACTCTTTGTAGTGCCCTACATGCTTTGGATTGCCCTCTTTGTTCTGGCACCCTTGGTCTTGATTTTCGGACAATCCTTTTTCAATATTGAAGGCCAGTTTAGTTTAGAAAATTATAAATCTTACTTTGCGTCACAAAACTTGACCTACCTAAAAATGAGTTTCAACTCTGTACTCTATGCAGGAATTGTGACCTTTGTGACCTTGCTTATCAGCTATCCAACAGCCCTCTTTTTGACCCGTCTCAAGCACCGTCAACTCTGGCTCATGCTGATTATCCTGCCAACTTGGATCAATTTGCTCCTTAAAGCCTATGCCTTTATCGGGATTTTTGGTCAGAATGGCTCTATTAACCAATTCTTGGAATTTATCGGAATCGGTTCACAGCAGTTGCTCTTTACCGATTTCTCCTTTATCTTTGTCGCAAGCTATATTGAGCTTCCTTTTATGATTTTGCCGATTTTCAATGTCTTGGACGATATGGATAACAATCTCATCAATGCTAGTTACGACCTTGGTGCGACCAAGTGGGAGACCTTCCGTCATGTCATCTTCCCTCTGTCTATGAACGGCGTGCGAAGTGGAGTTCAGTCTGTCTTTATTCCAAGCTTGAGTCTCTTCATGCTGACCCGTTTGATTGGTGGGAACCGCGTTATCACCTTGGGGACGGCCATTGAGCAAAACTTCCTGACCAATGACAACTACGGTATGGGTTCTACCATCGGTGTGATTCTTATCCTGACCATGTTCATCACCATGTGGGTGACCAAGGAAAGGAGAGAACGATGAAAAAATTTGCCAATCTATATCTGGGACTGGTCTTTCTTGTCCTCTACCTGCCGATTTTTTACCTGATTGGTTATGCCTTTAATGCAGGCAACGACATGAATAGCTTTACAGGCTTTAGCCTGAGCCATTTTAAAACCATGTTTGGCGATGGTCGTCTCATGTTGATTGTGACCCAGACCTTTTTCTTGGCCTTTCTGTCAGCCTTGATTGCGACCATTATCGGGACTTTCGGTGCTATTTACATCTACCAGTCTCGTAAGAAATACCAAGAAGCCTTTCTATCACTCAATAATATCCTCATGGTTGCGCCTGACGTTATGATTGGTGCCAGCTTCTTGATTCTTTTTACTCAACTCAAGTTTTCACTTGGCTTTTTGACCGTTCTATCTAGTCATGTGGCCTTCTCTATTCCTATCGTGGTCTTGATGGTCTTGCCTCGACTCAAGGAAATGAACGGCGACATGATTCATGCAGCCTATGACTTGGGAGCTAGTCAATTTCAGATGTTCAAGGAAATCATGCTTCCTTATCTGACTCCGTCTATCATTGCAGGTTACTTCATGGCCTTCACCTATTCGCTAGATGACTTTGCTGTGACCTTCTTTGTAACGGGAAATGGCTTTTCAACCCTGTCCGTCGAGATTTACTCTCGTGCTCGCAAGGGGATTTCGCTAGAAATCAATGCCCTGTCTGCCCTTGTCTTTCTCTTTAGTATTATCCTAGTTGTTGGATATTACTTTATCTCACGTGAGAAGGAGGAGCAAGCATGAAAAAACTCTATTCATTTTTAGCAGGAATTGTAGCCATTATCCTTGTCTTGTGGGGAATTGCGACTCATCTCGATAGTAAAATCAATAGCCGAGATAGTCAAAAACTGGTTATCTACAACTGGGGGGACTATATCGATCCAGAACTCTTGGAGCAATTCACAGAAGAAACAGGCATCCAAGTCCAGTACGAGACCTTTGACTCCAACGAAGCCATGTATACCAAGATTAAGCAGGGTGGAACGACTTACGATATTGCCATTCCAAGCGAATACATGATTAACAAGATGAAGGACGAAGATCTCTTGGTACCGCTTGACTATTCAAAACTTGAAGGTCTTGAAAATATCGGACCAGAGTTTCTCAACCAGTCCTTTGACCCAGGAAATAAATACTCTATCCCTTACTTCTGGGGAACACTGGGAATTGTCTACAATGAAACCATGGTAGAGGAAGCGCCTGAGCATTGGGATGACCTTTGGAAGCCAGAGTATAAGAACTCTATCATGCTCTTTGATGGGGCGCGTGAGGTGCTGGGACTAGGACTCAATTCGCTAGGCTACAGCCTCAACTCCAAGGATAGCCAGCAGTTGGAAGAGACAGTGGACAAGCTCTACAAGTTGACTCCAAATATCAAGGCTATTGTGGCGGACGAGATGAAGGGATACATGATTCAGAACAACGCTGCTATCGGTGTGACCTTCTCTGGGGAAGCCAGCCAAATGCTAGAAAAAAACGAAAATCTACGCTATGTGGTACCGACAGAAGCCAGCAACCTTTGGTTTGACAATATGGTTATTCCCAAAACAGTCAAAAACCAAGATGCAGCCTATGCCTTTATCAACTTTATGTTGAAACCCGAAAATGCTCTCAAAAATGCAGAGTATGTCGGCTATTCAACACCAAACCTACCAGCTAAGGAATTGCTCCCAGAGGAAACAAAGGAAGATAAGGCCTTCTATCCCGATGTTGAAACCATGAAACACCTAGAAGTTTATGAGAAATTTGACCATAAATGGACAGGGAAATATAGCGACCTCTTCCTACAGTTTAAAATGTATCGGAAGTAGGAGTTAGCAGTCACGAAATGAATCAGTTAAGCTGGTTCGTTTTTTAGAAAAAATAGAAATCATGGTATAATAGTTTTAGGCAGAGAGTTATTAGTATTGTTTATAGCATCTCTGAAAATTTAATTCTAAAGGAGTTCAAAATGAGCCAGACTACGCAAATGCATATATATATATAACCTAATAAAAAAATGCGAAAAATATAAATTGAAACCTACTGAAAATCCAGTAGGCTTTTTGCGTTTCTTGGAGGTATCTAATGGCTAAAAAGTTATTAAATATCACTGAGATTGAGGATAGAACTAAGGTTTTAGTAGAGAATCTTAATAAATCGACATTCATTATTGAATTTGTTTCATTGTTTGACATTACTAAAACGACCATAACAAGAGCAAGTAAAGTGGCATCTGATGATTTTATAATAAAAAACAAATTGTATTTTCGTAAAGTTGAAAATCAGCCATTACTTACTCTGACTGAGATTGATAAAGAGTTGGAGGATCAGGTTCGTAAATCTCGATTTATTATTACAACAGATTTTCAAGAATTATATGCAAAGGATACACAGACAGGGCTAACTCTAGCAATTTCTTTTAATGATTTACCAGCCCATTGTGATTTCTTCTTACCTTGGAATGGTATTGAAAAGATTGATTATGATAAGGAAAATCCTGCTGATGTAAAAGCGGCAGAGCGTTTCACCAAACTTTATGATGAACTAATTTCTATCAATCCTGAACTAGCAATCACTGAAACTGATGGTAAATCATTTAATCTATTTTTGATTAGTGTTCTTTTTCTACTATTTGCAGAAGATACAAATATTATCTCCAAGGGAGCTTTCACAAATGTTATTAAGATGAGGACATCCGAAGATGGTTCTGACTTGAATGAGTGTGTTAGAAAACTATTTACTGTTTTAGATATGCCTGAATGTAGTCGTCAGAATTTGGAGTCATGGTTATCAGATTTTCCTTATGTAAATGGTAAGTTTTTCAGAGCCACATCATGACCTTATTTTCAATAAAAGAACTCGTCAATTACTCATTGAAGCAGGAGAATTGCTAAACTGGAATGAAATCAATCCAGATATTTTGGGATCAATGATTCAAACCGTGGCAAATGCAGAAGCAAGATCAACATCGGGTATGCACTATACTAGCGTGCCTAATATTATGAAGGTCATCAAACCACTGTTTTTAGATAATTTACGAGCAACATTTACGGAATTAGAAGAACGAGCTGATTACTATATAGGAGGTGGTGACTTTAGTGAGGAACATCGCCGCAAGGAATTACGACAAATCTTACCCAAGTTAGAAGAGTTACTCACTCGTATGGCCTCTATCAAGTTCTTAGATCCTGCTTGTGGTTCTGGAAATTTCCTCATCATTACCTATAAAGAACTTCGTCGTTTAGAGATTAATATCTTAGTCAAACAGCGTGAAATTCGTGACTCCTTGAATGAAAAAGCTGTTTATCAAGGAGAATTGATTGCTGATGCATCTAAGATTTCTCTATCCCAGTTTTCAGGAATTGAATTGGATGATTTCGCTCATGAAGTAGCAAGGCTATCCTTGTATATAGCAGAACACCAGATGAATGTGGAAATGGAAGAAGCTCTTGCTGATGTCCATCCAAGGCTACTCCCCTTAAGAGAAGCTGGAAATATCGTTTGTGGGAATGCTCTAAGAATTGAATGGGAAACTGTGTTGAATGTCAAGGCAGATGACGAAGTTTATATATTTGGAAATCCGCCGTATATAGGGGCAAGCTTACAGACCCAAGAACAAAAGAATGATTTGCGATTAGTAACAAATGATTTACCAAAAACTGGGAAAATGGATTATATTGCAGGCTGGTTTTTTAAAGGAGCACAATTATTAGATAATTCATTCCGAAAATTAGCTTTTGTTACTACGAATTCGATTTTTCAAGGTGAACAGGTATCGATTATTTGGAAATCAATTTTAAAAAATATTGATATTATATACGCTTACACATCTTTTAAGTGGGGGAATAGTGCAAAATATAATGCAGGAGTGACAGTATCAATTGTCGGTATGTGTAAGAGTAATATTGTGGAAGATAAATATATATATGACGATAAATTATCTAGAAGGAGAGCTACTAATATAAATCCTTATTTGACTGATGGGAGCAATATATTTGTAGAAAATACTAGAGAACCTATTAATTTGTTACCTAGAATGTCTAGAGGAAATGGTCCTTATGATGGTGGTGGTTTACTTTTTACGTTGTCTGAATATAGTGAGACTATACAAAAGTATCCTAAATCACCCATATATTTAAAAAATTTAAGAGTGGCGAAGAAATGATTAAAGGAACTTATCGTTATGCTTTATGGCTTGAGGAAAATGAATATCAAAAATTTAAGGATAATAGTATTATTTCTGAGAGAATAGAGCGAGTAAGAACTTTTAGACAAAATGCGAAATCAAAGTCAACAAAAGAGCTAGCAGATTATCCTTGGAGGTTCGGTGAACTGAAAGAATTATCATCTCAAGTAATATTAATACCTCGTGTTTCATCTGAGACCAGAGAATATGTACCTATGGATTTTGTTATGGGGAAAGATATGATTATTTCTGATGCAGTGATTACAATCAACAATGCTCCTATCTGGCTTCTTGGTATCTTAGAATCCAAAATGCACATGGTTTGGCTTCGTTCAATTGGTGGTAAATTAAAGACAGATTATCGTTATTCAGCTGGGTTGGTCTATAATACATTCCCAATTCCAGAACTTTCGGAATCTCGGAAAAGTATGCTTGAGGATGCTGTTTTTGAAATGCTGGATGTTCGAGAAGAAGAAGGTGGAACCTTGGCTGAATTGTACGGTGGAGCCAATAAGCCGATGAACGAACGTCTTCGCCAAGCACATGAAAAAATTGATGGTATCGTAGAACGTGCCTACCAGCAAAAAACTTTTGAATCAGATGAAGAAAGGCTCAGTGTCTTATTGAATCTGTACAAAGAAATGACAGAAAAGGAAGCGAAATGACCTCAAATATATTTGAAATCAATTACAATGGTACAGGTGCTAGTCAATCAAATAATGCACTTGGAATGCGTGAAATGCAGGCGCGTGTATATGCTAAGAGAACTTCTCAACACTTATTGATTAAGGCTCCTCCTGCCTCTGGTAAGTCGAGAGCTCTGATGTTTATTGCTCTTGATAAACTACATGCTCAAGGCCTGAAAAAAGCTATTATAGCAGTCCCAGAAAGATCTATCGGAAAATCCTTTCGTTCAACAAAATTGACTGAATATGGTTTTTACTGGGACTGGGAAGTGCTTCCAAAAATAATTTGACTGAACAAGGAACCAGCAAAAGTAAGGTAAAACAGTTTGTAGACTTTATGCATTCAGAGTCGCCTGACGATAGAGTTCTAATCTGTACGCATGCCACCTTGCGTTTTGCCTTTGAACAGCTGGCTGATAGTGATTTTAATGATGTTCTTTTAGCTATCGATGAATTTCATCATGTATCTCAAGATGATAATTCAGTTTTAGGGAATGCTTTGAGAAACATATTAGCCAATTCAACAGCTCATGTAGTGGCTATGACAGGATCTTACTTCCGTGGAGATTCTGTCCCTATTTTGGCACCTGAAGATGAGCAAAAATTTGATAAGGTATCCTATACTTATTATGAACAGTTGGAGGGGTACAAATATCTGAAAAGTTTTGCTATGGGTTATAACTTTTATCGTGGTCGTTACACGGATGCTTTGCACGAAGTACTGGACACAAGCAAGAAAACTATTATTCATATTCCCAATGTAAACTCAGGTGAATCAACCAAGGATAAGTATGATGAAGTTGACCGAATTTTAGACGAACTGGGGCAAGCCGTTCCAGACCCTAAGACTGGATTATGGTTGGTTACTGAGGAAACAGGTCGTGTATTGAAGGTCGCTGACCTTGTCACAGAAGAAGGGCGTGAAAAAGTACAGGATTATCTAAACAAGATGACCAGTTTAGATGATCTCGATATCATTATCGCACTTGGTATGGCTAAAGAAGGTTTTGACTGGCCTTATGCTGAGTATGCTTTAACGATTGGCTATCGTCAGTCGCTGACAGAAATTGTTCAGATTATAGGTCGAGTAACACGGGATAGTTCCAATAAGTCACATGCTCAATTTACCAATCTCATTTCTCAACCAGATGCTCAAGATGATGAAGTTTTCTTTGCTGTGAATAATGTTATGAAGGTTATTACAGCTAGCCTATTGATGGAGTCTGTTTTAGCACCAAATTTTAAGTTCAAACGAAAAGATCGAGAAGACCAGAAATCTTCTGGTGCCGAAATGTTTGTGAAAGGCTTAAAAGAGCCTAGCACTCAAAGAACAAAGGATATCATAGAAAATGATTTGAATGACTTACGTGCTAGTATATTGCAAGAACCGCGTATCCAAACTGCAATTGCTGCGGGAACGGATGCAGAAGTCATTAATAAGCAAATGATTCCAGCCATCATTAAACAAATCTATCCTGACTTAAGTGGGGCTGAAGTTGAAGAAGTTCGTCAACAGTTTATTAGTCAATCGGTAGTTCAATCAGCTGAACGGAAAGAGGGAGTAGGGCAAACAGACTTTCTAAAAATGGCAGATAAATTTGTGAATATTGATGACTTATCCATTGATTTGATTGATCAGATTAATCCTTTCCAGAGAGCTTACGAAGTTATATCACGTGAAATTGATGCTCCGACTTTGCGTCTAATACAAGATTATATGGATGGTCAGAAGATGGAGTTTTCTGAAGAAGAACTGTTAATTCTTTATCCTCAAATTAAGCAGTTTTTAAATGAAAATGGTCGTCATCCAGATAAATCAAGTCATGATAAGTACGAACAGAGACTTGCTTATGCTTTGTTACAATTGTCTCAGATGAAGCTGAAGATGGAGAGTGGTAATGACTGATTTTAAAAACTTAAATGACATATTTAACGATTCTGATTTTGAACATTTAATAGCTCCTTTAAAACCTAAGAAAAAAATAGTTACAGATCATGAAGTAGAGAAATTTTTAGAAATTATAGATTGGGTGAGAGAAAATAATGGGCAAGAGCCACAAAAGTCTAGAAATATTAAAGAACGCAGTTTATTTTCTCGATTGAATGGTATTAGAAAATCTCCTGATAGCATCCGAAAGTTAGAACCTTATGATGAATTTGGGCTACTAAAAATAGATATCGTTGAGTCCGAGACCCCTATTTCAAGTCCTGCTAGTTTAACAGATATTTTATCAGATGAATTGTTTGAGTCGGTAAATAGTGCTGAAAAATCGTTATTTGATGTCTCACGTTATAAACGAACGATTCAAGCGCGTGATAAAATACGAACACGTAAACGGATGGGCAATTTTGAAGATTATCAAGGATTATTTACTCGTGTTCATGATGAAATTAGTGAAGGTCGCCGTCAAGTCAGAAATTCTGATGTAATAAAAGAAAAAGAAATTAAACCTGGTATGTTCTATGTTGATAATGGAGTAATGGTTTATGTTGCTTCTAAAGGAGAAGACTTCACTGACAAGAATGGCTATACAAACGCTGAACTTCATCTCGTATATGAAAATGGTACAGAAAATAAGAAGGCCTTACTCCGTTCTTTTGTCTCAAATTTACACGATAGAACCCGACATGGACGAATGGTAACAGAATTGATAGAAGATGTGATGACTGGCATTAGTCCGAGTGAACGCATTACAACTGGATATATCTATGTAGTGAAATCCTTGAGTAGCAATCCTCAAATTGCTAACATCCGTAATCTCTATAAAATCGGTTTTACACAGGATCAAATTGAAAAACGGTTAGCAAATGCAGAAAAAGAAGGAACCTATCTTTATGCTCCTGTCCGTTTAGTAGCTAGTTTTGAGGTTCAGAATTTCAGCGCTCTAAAATTAGAAACGACTCTTCATCATTATTTTGCAGACAAACAGTTAGACATAGAATTAATAGCACCAAATGGAGAGAGCTTTGTTCCTAAAGAATGGTTTTTAGTATCGCTAGATGAAATCCAAGAAGTGATTGAAAAAATTGGATTTGAAATTAGATTCAAATAAAGAAAGACACTATTTATAAGATTATTTAATATTTAGAGAACACAAAATATTTTAGACTGATTAAACTAAAAGGAATAATAGGAAAATGAAAGAACTGAAATTATTGAAATATGCTACAATTGTATTTATGGTTTTTATCTTCTTTTGGGTAAGCTTTGGTGGTTATATCTTAGGAACTCAAAGAAGTAATGAAATAGAAACAGTCAAAGAAACACAACGATATGAGATGCTAGATTATGAAGCAGAGTTAGAAGACGCTGAGATTTTGGGTAAGTTTTGGAATAAAAAAGGTTACTACATTGTGGTGTATGATAAGACTATAAAAGCTCCAGAATTGCTCAAGGTGGAGTTTTCTGAGTGGAAGCGTCTGGATATAGGGGAAACCTATTAAACAGTGTTAGAAGGCAAAATAGAGCCTTCTGGAGGGTGGTAAAATGAAAGTGCTATTAGTTAAGATCATTTCCAGTTGACGCAAGCTTAAAAAAACGTTATAATAAGAAAGTTGAGAATTGATTTTCACTTGTCTTAGTCCAGAGAAATGGCGGTGCTGCGAGCCATCTAAGCTAGAAAGTCATGCTACTCAATTTAACAATTGCATAAGAATAAGAGAATGACAAGTTCATTGAATGAAGGTGGTACCGCGGTTTTTCGCCCTTCGTGATATGAGCTTGTCTTTTAGTTTTTGGAGGTGTTGATGAAAACATTTCTTGTCAAACAAAAGTTTCGTCTTGGAGGCGAACGCTTCGCTATCAAGGATGACAGGGGAGAAATCGCCTATCAGGTGGAGGGATCATTCTTTAAGATTCCTAAAACCTTTACCATCTATGATGTTAATGGTGAACAAGTCAGTCAGATCAGTAAAGAAATCTTGACCTTGCTTCCACGTTTCGAGATTCAGCTTAGGGACGGTTCAAATTTCGTTATTCGTAAGAAGTTGACCTTCTGGCGAAATAAGTATGAGTTTGATAATCTGGGTCTTCGTATTGAGGGCAATATCTGGGACTTGAATTTCAAATTGCTGGATGATCGTGATCAGATGATTGCAGAAATTAAGAAGGAACTCTTCCATCTGACCTCTACCTATACCGTAACGGTTCTTGAGGACACTTATGCAGACCTAGTCATTTCCCTCTGTGTCGCGATTGACTATGTGGAAATGCTGGAAAGCCAATCACATTAAACAAGTAAATAAGGAGACAATATGAAACAACTATCTAGTGCACAAGTACGCCAAATGTGGCTTGACTTCTGGGCGACCAAAGGTCACTCTGTAGAACCATCAGTTAGCTTGGTTCCTGTAAATGACCCAACACTTTTGTGGATCAACTCTGGGGTAGCAACCCTTAAGAAATACTTTGATGGGACCATCATTCCTGAAAATCCACGTATTACCAATGCCCAAAAGGCTATCCGTACCAACGACATTGAAAACGTAGGAAAGACTGCGCGTCACCATACCATGTTTGAAATGTTGGGTAACTTCTCAATCGGGGATTACTTCCGTGATGAAGCTATCACTTGGGCTTATGAGCTTTTGACAAGCCCTGAGTGGTTTGACTTCCCAGCTGAAAAACTTTACATGACCTACTATCCAGACGATAAGGATTCTTACAACCGCTGGATTGAAGTGGGAGTGGATCCAAGTCACTTGATTCCAATCGAAGATAACTTCTGGGAAATTGGTGCGGGACCCTCTGGACCAGATACAGAGATTTTCTTTGACCGTGGAGAGGCTTTTGACCCAGAAAATATCGGTCTTCGCCTGCTTGCAGAAGATATCGAAAATGACCGTTATATCGAAATCTGGAACATCGTATTGTCACAATTTAACGCAGACCCTGCTGTTCCTCGTAGCGAATACAAGGAATTGCCACACAAGAACATTGATACGGGCGCTGGTTTGGAGCGTTTGGTGGCGGTTATCCAAGGGGCTAAGACCAACTTTGAAACGGACCTATTCATGCCGATCATTCGTGAAGTGGAGAAATTGTCTGGTAAGGTCTATGACCAAGATGGCGATAACATGAGCTTTAAGGTTATCGCTGACCACATCCGTTCTTTGTCATTTGCCATCGGTGATGGTGCCCTTCCAGGAAATGAAGGTCGTGGTTATGTCCTTCGTCGTCTCCTTCGTCGTGCCTCTATGCATGGTCAAAAATTGGGCATCAACGAGCCTTTCCTTTATAAACTCGTTCCAACTGTTGGAAAAATCATGGAAAGCTACTACCCAGAAGTGCTTGAAAAACGTGACTTTATTGAAAAAATCGTTAAGAGCGAGGAAGAGTCATTTGCTCGTACCCTACACTCAGGTCAACACTTTGCCCAAAGCATTGTAGCTGACTTGAAAGAAAAAGGTCAATCGGTCATCGCTGGTTCAGATGTATTCAAACTCTATGATACTTATGGATTCCCAGTTGAATTGACTGAAGAAATTGCTGAAGAAGCTGGTATGACTGTGGACCGTGAAGGTTTTGAAGCAGCCATGAAAGAACAGCAAGAACGCGCGCGTGCGTCAGCTGTCAAGGGTGGCTCAATGGGTATGCAAAATGAAACTCTTCAAAACATCACTGTAGAAAGTGTCTTCAACTACAATGCTAGCCAATTGTCTTCTAAATTGGTAGCTATCGTGGCGGACAATGCAGAAGTAGAAGCTGTTTCAGAAGGAACTGCCTCTCTTATCTTTGCGGAAACGTCATTTTATGCTGAAATGGGTGGACAGGTAGCTGACCACGGACAAATCTTGGATGAGTCAGGTAAGGTTGTGACTACTGTGACCAATGTTCAGAAAGCCCCAAATGGTCAAGCCCTTCATACAGTTGAAGTCCTTGCACCGCTTGCCTTGAACCAAGAATATACCTTGGCAATTGATAGCAATCGCCGTCACCGTGTCATGAAAAACCACACTGCGACTCACTTGCTTCACGCTGCCCTTTACAATATCCTTGGAAACCACGCGACACAAGCAGGATCTCTTAACGAAGTTGAATTCCTTCGCTTTGACTTTACCCACTTCCAAGCAGTGACTGCTGAAGAATTGCGCGCGATTGAACAGCAAGTCAACGAGAAAATCTGGGAAGCTCTTGAAGTGAAGACAGTTGAAACGGATATTGACACTGCCAAAGAAATGGGAGCTATGGCCCTCTTTGGTGAGAAATACGGTAAAGAAGTCCGTGTTGTTACTATCGGTGACTACTCTATCGAGCTTTGTGGTGGTACCCACGTTGGCAACACTTCTGAAATTGGCCTCTTCAAGATTGTCAAAGAAGAAGGGATTGGATCAGGAACTCGCCGTATCTTGGCAGTGACTGGTAAGGAAGCCTTTGAAGCCTACCGTGAACAAGAAGATGCTCTTAAAGCAGTCGCAGCAACTCTTAAAGCACCTCAACTTAAAGAAGTACCTCACAAGGTAGAAGGACTTCAAGAACAACTTCGTCAATTGCAAAAAGAAAATGCTGAATTGAAAGAAAAGGCCGCAGCTGCAGCCGCAGGCGACATCTTCAAGGATGTTAAGGAAGTCAACGGTCACCGTTACATTGCTAGTCAAGTGTCTGTATCTGATGCTGGTGCCCTTCGTACTTTTGCAGATAACTGGAAACAAAAAGACTACTCTGATCTTCTTGTCCTAGTTGCCGCTATTGGTGATAAAGTCAATGTCCTTGTAGCAAGCAAGACAAAAGACCTTCATGCAGGAAACCTTGTCAAAGAATTAGCACCAATCGTTGATGGACGTGGTGGTGGTAAACCAGACATGGCCATGGCAGGAGGAAGCAACCAAGCTAAAATCCAAGAATTGTTGGATGCAGTAGCAGGTAAATTGTAATTGAGTAAAGATCTATCCATTTGGGTAGGTCTTTTTGTGAATGCAAAAAAGCCAAATCCGATTGGACCTGGCTTGGTTATTATGAACTATTAGATGGTATTGACTGCCCAGACACTTACGGATCTAGCTGAGACTGGGAATTGTCCATAACCTTCCTCATCGATTGTAACATGACTTTGGTGGTTTCCAAGTAAGTCTATGAAAGTTTGGTTAGCCCATTCTTGGCCGACAAACATTGACTTGCTGTTTTCTTGGTTATTTGAGATAAGGACTGCGATTGGGGATTGATGTTCAGCACCTGAACGTACCCAACCGATACAGTTTGCGTCATCAAAGTAGTCTGTTTGCTCTCCATAGGCCAAATCTTTTCGGATGGCTAGGAGACGGTCAAGGACTTCTTTGAAATCTTGTTGAGCATATTGCCCTGAAATCCCATAGTAGTCGCCGTAAAAGACACATGGAAGGCCATTTTGGCGTAACAGAATGAGGGCATAGGCTGCTGGTTTGAACCATTCTTCAACGGTAGACTCAAGAGCCTGACCTCGTTGTGTATCGTGGTTGTCGACAAAAGTCACAGCCTTGTCAGGTTTGAGTTCAACCAAGCTATCTGTGAAAATGCTACGAAGATCGTAGTTGGAACCTGCTCGACTAGCATCAAAGAGATTCTGGTGGAGACGAACATCGACAAGATCGAATCGTTCTTCCGTTTTTTCAAGATAGTCTAGGTTGGCTTCCTTGTCTGGGTTCCAAAATTCACCAAAAACGTAGAAATCGTCACCGTATTTTTCCTTTATATCACGGATAAAATTGCGCATAAAGAAAGAATCAATGTGCTTAACGGCATCCAAGCGGAAACCAGCTACACCAGTCGTCTCCATGAACCAGTCAGCCCAGTCATAGATATTTTGGATGACTTCAGGATGTTTAAAGTCTAGATCAGCATACATGAGGTAGTCGTAGTTACCGTTTTCGTTATCGACCAATTCCTCGTTAGCCCAGCCCTTGTTATCCCCTTGAATCAGATAAATCCCAGACTTTCGGCGTTTGGCATCATAGTCTGTACCGGTGAAGTGGTACCAGTGCCAGTGGAAGTCATTATAGGTATCTTGGCGACCATCGAAGGTAAAGCTAGTCCAGCCGTTGATGATGAAGGGTTCTCCGAGTTCGACTGTACGGTCAACAGGATCCACCTCAATAACCTGAAAGGCTTCCCTGTGATCGGCAGCAGCCTTGTGGTTGAGAACTACATCAGCCATAGGTTGAATTCCCTGTGCTTTTAGAGCTTGAATAGCTTGAAGATAGTCTTCTTTAAAACCATACTTGGTGCGGACAGTTCCTTTTTGGTTAAACTCTCCTAAGTCGAATAAGTCATAGACCCCATAGCCGACATCTTTTTCATTGGTAGCCTTGAAAGCTGGTGGCATCCAGACATGGCTGATACCGAGATCAGCTAGGTGTG